>CANCKV010000009.1 GCA_947378615.1 Chitinophagaceae bacterium
TTGAAGAAAGAATTGGGTATTGAAAAGATATTCATTGGACTAGGAGGTTCAATGGGTGGACAACAATTATTGGAATGGGCTATTGATGAGCCCAATTTATTCGAACATATTATTCCTATAGCTACTAATGCCCGTCATTCTGCATGGGGTATTGCCTTCAATGCGTCTCAAAGAATGTGTATTGAATACGATCCTACTTGGAAAGAAGAACATCCCGAAGCAGGATTGCAAGGCATGAAGACGGCAAGAAGTATTGCTCTAATTAGTTACCGTAATCATGACACTTACGATAATTTACAACAAGGAATTGCTGCAACAACGGAACATCTACCGCTTGATGAACAGATATTTAGGGCAGAGACTTATCAAAAATATCAGGGCGAGAAGTTGGCAAGACGATTTAATGCCTTTAGTTATTTTGCTTTAAGTAAAGGAATGGATAGTCACAATGTGGGCAGGGGAAGGGGGTCAGTAGAGGCTGCATTGCAATCAATCAAGGCAAAGGCTTTGGTGATTGGCATCTCCACCGATTTGTTGTTTCCACCACAGGAACAAGCTTTTATTGCACAGCATATTCCTGACGGGAAGTTTATTGTCATAGAATCTCTGTATGGTCATGATGGATTCTTATTGGAGTTTGCACAGATTGATACGGCTATCAGAAAGTTTTTGAAGGAAGTAGATGCGTAAATAACAAATTGGATACAGATAATGATACCTCTGATTAAATAGTTTAAGTGATTAAAATAATTAATTATAAAGGATTGTAGGCATTTACTTTCGCAAAAAAATATTTTGAGTATAAAAGAAGATTTGAAAATAAAAGGCAAAATGAATTAATTTTCTATTTCTCGTTTAGAATTTTTAGGAAAGAAGAAAAGGCTCTTCTATTAGAGCCTTTTTATTGAGTAGAAATTCCTTTTTGTAAAAAAGAAGACTAATAAGGTTTTGAAACAAAGCAGTTAGTAACTGAATTAACTAAAACTAATACTAAAAATCCCCACAAAGAAAAGCTTCGATACCCCACTTATTGCCTTTAATAATTGTTATTTTAAAGGTGCAATTTTTTATAAAACGACTATATTTTAAAACAAATTTATTTGGTATTAAAAAACTAATTATTTTAGCATTTCAAATTGAATGTTATGAATAATGAAGTAATGTATGGTTCCACCTATAATGGAACAAAGAGTTTTAGTCAGAATGATATTCAAACTGCAAACGCCACCGGTTTTGGTGCTGCCACAGATGACTACTCTGAAAGAGGGATTGACCTGAACGAACAGTTGATCATGAACAAGCCTGCAACTTTCTTCTTCAAGATGAATAGCGATGCAATGACAGAAGCGGGCATTTTCCCTGGTGATGTATTGATTGTGGATAGGAGTTTGAAGGCGTCATCTGACAAAATTATTGTTGCCGCAGTTAATGACGATTTGGTAGTCAGGTATTTCAAACAAAACCAACAATTATTTTGGCTAGAAGCCGCAAATAAGCGTTACGGAAACATGGTATTGGAAGAATTTACTGTTTACAGACCTTGGGGAGTTGTGACTTGTGTGATACACATCATTGAACCGGCATTGAAGGCGTTTTCAGCACCAAAGAAATCTGGAAAATGATTGCGATAGTAGATTGTAATAGTTTTTATTGTTCGTGCGAGCGTGTTTTCAAGCCTTCTCTCTGGAATAAACCCGTTGTAGTACTCAGCAATAATGATGGATGTATCATCGCTCGGAGTGATGAGGCAAAGGCAATTGGTGTCGGCATGTCTGGCCCATATTTTAAAGCTAAACCATTGATAGAACAATATGGAGTGGCTACGTTTTCGAGCAATTATAACCTATATGGTGATATGAGTTGGCGGGTAATGGAGACTCTTCGAGAACTTATGGGCAAAGAAAATGTAGAAGTTTATTCTGTTGATGAATGTTTTATTAATATGGATAAGGTACCTAAGGAACAATGGCAAGAAATGGCAGAAAAAATGCGTGACACCGTAGAAATGTGGACGGGTATAAAGGTATCTGTAGGTGTAGCACCTACAAAAGTACTCAGCAAGGTAGCAAACAGATTGGCAAAGAAAAATAAGTTGGCCACTAAATGTGTGTTACTATTGAACAGTCCAAGAAAAATAGAACAGGCATTGCAAAAGACGTTGGTGGAAGACGTG
The DNA here is from genome assembly GCA_947378615.1 of Chitinophagaceae bacterium. Lineage (GTDB taxonomy): Bacteria > Bacteroidota > Bacteroidia > Chitinophagales > Chitinophagaceae > Parasediminibacterium. The sequence goes on from CANCKV010000009.1 coordinate 2,174, forward strand.
TGGGGTGTCGGTGGAAAATATGCAGAGAAACTAAGGCGGTACAACATTTTAACAGCCTTCGATCTCAGCAAAAGAGACTTGAATTGGGGAAGAAATAACTTGGGAGGTGTAGTAGGAGAAAGATTATTGAGAGAATTGAAGGGAGAACAAAGTAGGATAATGGAAAATCCATTAATTGACAAAAAAGTGATTGCTACCACTAGAATGTTTGGTAACCCTGTAAAAGACATCAAAAGTATCAAGGAAGCGGTGGCTACCTATATTACTAGAGCGGCAGAAAAATTGCGTAGGCAACATAGTGCCGCCAAAACAATCAGCGTATTTGTGGTACCGAAAGAAGATAATTTTAATCCCCGTTTCAGACATGGTCCTAGTATTGGAGGATATACAACGCTGCCACTTGCGACCTCCCTCACGAATGAAATGATTAAGCCTGCAATGGGTATTGTAGATCAAATTTTTGAGCAAGGTCGTACGTACAAAAAGGCGGGCGTAATGCTGAGTAGTATTGTTCCTGACAATTCGATACAAGGAAACTTATTTGAGGTGGGGAATAAAAAAAATGAACAACGCCTCTTAATGAGTATGATGGATAATATTAATTTCTCAATGAGGGATGATATACTCAAGTTTGCTGCAAGTGGCACTACCCGCAATTGGAAAATGCAAAAGAATTTTCATAGTCCACGCTATACTACACGATGGGGTGAAATATGCAAAGTGAATTGAAATATGAATGGAAAGTGTCAATTGAAACTTGAATTACGACAAAGGAGGTTTCACCACAAGGAAAACAAGGAAAAATCAAGGAGCACAAGGATTTCTATTCAAATAATTTGTTATGAAGTATCAGAAATGTATTTTAGGCCTAGTGTCTCTACTAATAACTTCTTTTCAGAAAGTCGTTCCTAATGTTATGAAGTAGGATTCCTCTGTGAACTTTTTTTATAAAATATGAAAAATCTATGCCCTTTCTATGTGCCTATGAACCTATGTGTTAAGCTTTTTCTTTTTTCTAAAACTTATTTAACTAGAAACATGAACTCCTTTATTTCACTCTTTGTGCAATCCTTGTGATCATTTTGGCGAAAATAGCTGAGTTATAACAATAGTTGGAATAAGTCGAAAGCAAACAAAAATCAACTGAATCTGTTATGAACTTGTCAAACATTTGGAAGCAACTAAAAATTAGTTGTTTTTGTCATTGTTTATTGTATTATTGCAAACTTATTAAAGAGTATTAGCTACTTGATAATAACGGTTAACTAAAATTTATTAATGATTCATTTCTACGCTTAACTACATCAAACAGTTTATTCTTTTTCGATTAGTAGTTTTCTCTTTTATTTGCAAACTAAATTTAATTATTCAGATGACAAATTCATCAGTTAAGCGTTTATTGATTGTATTACTAGCCTTAGGGGCAGGTATCATTTCCGAAGCACAAATCAATGTGGTCACCACAGCCGTTCCCTTTTTGCGTATTTCTCCCGATGCCCGTGCAGGCGGGATGGGTGATGTAGGTATTGCTACAAATCCCGATGTGAATGCAAACTTTTGGAATCTAGCAAAAACTCCTTTTGCGAAGAACGACAATGCAATTGGATTTAATTATACGCCTTGGTTGCATGATTTGGGTTTGAATGATGTATATCTATTGTGTGCATCAGGATATCATAAGATTGATGAAATGAATGTCATTTCTGCTTCAGTAAGATATTTCAGCTTGGGTAATATACAGTTCACAGATAATAGTGGCAATCCACTGCAATCTTTTAATCCTAAAGAATATGGGATTGATTTTGGTTATGCCCGTAAACTTGGTGATCGATTAGGATTGGGGGTTTCCTTACGCTATATCAATAGTAGTCTTGCTAATGGTGCACAAGATGGTACCGTTTATAAAGCTGGTACAACTGTTGCTGGCGATATTTCCTTATTTAAAAACGCTCCTAACGAAAATGGAGAGGGATTGAGTTGGGGTCTTACTTTATCGAATTTGGGAGGTAAGATTGGCTATACTAACGATGCATTGAACAAGGATTATATCCCTGCTAATTTGGGTTTAGGACTTGCCTATACTAAAGTACCCGATGAAAGTAATCGTATTACATTTGCCTTAGATGTCAATAAATTATTGGTGCCTGCACCTCCTGTTTCTACTGGAGTGACTTCTACTGATTCCTCCGCATTGGCAGATTATCGTTCTAAAAGTGTGGTAAACAGTTGGGCGAGTTCGTTTAGCGGTGGTTCTCAACTTCAATTATTACAGGTTTCTGCAGGTATTGAATATACTTATGCGGATCAGTTTTCGTTGAGAGGTGGTTATTTTTATGAAGATAATAGTCAGGGTGGACGTAAATATTTTTCGTTTGGAGCAGGTTTGAAATACAATATTATCGGTATCAATCTATCCTATTTGGTTCCTTCGGGCAATGGTGTTACTCGTAATCCATTGTCGAATACGCTTCGTTTTGGCGTTACTTTCGATTTGAATGACGGTTCTTCTAATACTGCTCCTGCCCCTGTGGATGGGAATTAGGGGTGTAAGGTGTTAGGTGTAGGGTATTAGGTATAGGATATAAGCTTTAGCTTTCTTTTTTCTGAATATATTTCGAAAACCTTTAACCCTACACCTTGTACCATATACCCTACTTAAAATATAATTATGCGAATAGGTTCGGGTGTTGATTTTCATCAATTAGTGGTTGGCAGAGACCTTTGGATTGGAGGGGTAAAAATTCCTCATACAAAAGGAGCTTTAGGTCATAGTGATGCCGATGTGTTATTGCATGCAATTTGTGATGCATTACTTGGTTCGTTAGGATTAGGCGATATAGGATTCCATTTTCCAGATACTTCGAATGAATTTAAGGGCATTGACAGTAAGATTCTGCTAAAAAGAACTTATGAATTGATTACTAAGGAGGGATATGAAGTGGTTAATCTCGACACAACACTATGCTTGCAGGCACCAAAAATAAAACCGTATGTTCCTACTATGCAACAAGCAATTGCGGATATTTTACATATTGAATTGAAAGATGTTTCGATAAAGGCAACTACGACCGAAACAATGGGATTTGTGGGAAGAGAAGAAGGATTAATAGCTTATGCAACTGTGTTAGTAAAAAAGAAAGGGTAATTTCTTTGTTCTTCGATTGAGTAATTCACTATTTCTTTAAGGGCAATGTAGAATCGAAAAAATTTAAGAAAATCGAATTCCATCCTAATCCTTATGGTGAAAAATTAATGGAATTTCGGAAAACAAAACAGGCTGTCCTTTTATTAAGGAACAGCCTGATTAGCCAATAAAATCATTTGACTTAATTATTTGAGAAAACAAAATCAGTACCCACACTCAATGGGCTTACTGTTACAGTATTTCCCGCATAACAATATAAATAATAGATGATACCTGCCTTTAGGTTACTGAATCTTTTTATTCTTTGTTTGGAAAAGTTGTGAATAATTGTTGGATTCGTACCTTCTGGCAATACTAAAACGCCATCAATAAAAGTTGTTCCTTCGGGTAAAGCACCGCCAACAACTATAAACATGCCATAATATTCGGCTCCATTCACTCCGTGATACTCCATTTCCATTACACCTCCACCACATTTTTTTAACAGTTTTAAAATAGGTTGTAGTAGCGGATTTACACCGCCGCCTATCACATTATTTTCATGAAAGCCAGAGAAACCAATCATCTCAGAGGTGAGATTTGGTAAATGATTCACATAATCAAGCAAATCATCAAGCATTGTCAACAATACAGTATATGAGTTTTCATAAGCTGCCTTTAAACCCTTTCCTCCGTAAGAATATTCAGAACTTGCCTTGTTATAGGCATCTACTGCTGCTGAAAATGCAGCTTTTGTTACAGGAGGGGTAACAAAAAGAAGAACGTACTGAAATAGCCCATTCAGTATTTGAATAATGAAAATAGCAAATAAATGCTTTTTGTAATAAGGATAATCCTTTAATGCGTAAACTTTCATAACTTAAATTTTTAATTGTAAGAACATATTTTGTTATAAACAATAATTTTTGAAATTAGATTTTACATTTATTTATTTTATAGAAATAAATACAGTTTAGATAGATTGAATTAAACATATATGTTCGACTACTAGTGGTTGTGCCATTGGGTTTCAGCCATTTTGGTAAAGCCAAAAAGAAGCAGAAAAAAATTTATAATATTTTTTAAAATCTTAAATTATTTTCAAAAAAGTGATATAAATCCTATTTACAAGCTAAAAAATAAATATGATTTTGAAATTTGTGATAAATATCATCAACTAATAATCCATGATATGGGTTTTGATAGAAGGTAACAAAGTGTTAGATTTTAGTACCAATTGAAGTGGTTTGTTAAAGAAGGAACGCATGTTCCAAATCAAGGCTTTGGCACTTGACATGTAGATTTCATCCCTTGACATGAAGATTTGTGGACTTGACATGTCAAGTAGCTAATTCAAGATGTTTGGAGGACAAAAAATCTTGTCAAAACACCTACTCGACATGTCAAGCAAAAAAGTTGACATGTCAAGTAACAAATTAGACATGTTCGAAGAACAACTTTTCTTGTCAGGGGCTCAACTCTTCATGTCAAGTACCAAAACCTTCATGTCAAGTGCACAATTCTTGATTCTTTGAGGAAAATTGTGAAGATTTTACCCACTTACGCACGTCAAATCAGGGTATCAATGCCGCAAATCGAGACTTAGGCATATTGGGTCTTAAACAAGTACCGTTACTAAATTTCGAATTGATACATACTCCTTGAATTTGAGAATAATGAACAAACGGCACATGACTGAGTCATGCGCTAGTGGTTGAATCTAAAATGAATTAATAAAATATTTTGTATAATATTGTAAACTTATTATTCAAAATATGATTCACCTTTCACCTTACTATTTCTTTTAAAAAAACAATTTTCATGTACAAGTTTATCCTAATTGCTGCTTTTATTGTCTTTGTTATTTCTGTTTCTGCACAAACTACCACTGCCGAAGAATATGATTATCTCACAAGAGATTTCAAAAAGGATATGGCTAATGGGAAAAAGTTTCGAAAAGGATATGAACTTGACTCAATAAATGAAGTTTATCTTTCTAAAAGTTATGCCTATATCAAGAGATTCTATAAAATGGAGAGAAACAACAAAAGGAAAGTAGCTTATCTGATTGCCTATAAAAGTCCGATAGCAGATACTGAATATTTCTGTTATCCTAATCCCTACTCTTTCGACGGATTTGTTCTTATGTATGTAAATCAGGTTTACCTGCATAATCCAAAAGACACTATAAGGCTGCAATGTATCGACTCATTGACTTCTAAGCTAATCTATAGTTTTGATAATATAGCACAAATGAAATCGGAAGGGACAAATACTGATACGACTCAACCACAATTTATGGGTGGGGATAGAGGTTGGAATTTATACCTTCAAACTTCTGTTATTCATGATATTAAAGCAGCACCGTTGGGATTTTATAAAGTAAATGCGACTTATACTATCAATGAAAATGGGGAAATAACTGACGTTAAAGCACTTAATAGCCCTGGATTTGGAATGTCAGAAAATTTGGTGAATCTAATCAAGAAAAGTCCTGTTTGGATACCTGCAACGTTTAACGGGAGGGGAATTAAATATAAAGGGTATGTAACTAAAACCTTTAGGGGTATTTTATCTAATGCTCACATTTTAGATAGCGTTATCCATAGTAAGTGGAAACCACAAAATTATGATTCTTTATCTCCTCAAAAGCAATGGCAAACTTTTGTAATGAGAAATCTTGATGCTTCTATTCCATATAAGAATGGCGCACCTGCTGGAAAATACAAAGTCGATCTTTCTTTCTTTGTTAATGAGGATGGAAGTATTTCTGACGTAACAGCTGACAATGACCCTGGTTATGGCGCAAAAGAAGAATGTTTGAGAATGATGAAATACGCACCAAAAAAATCTCCCATATTAGTTAATGGTGTGGCTACAAGAGTTAAGGAAAATAAATCAATTGTATTCGATGTTTCGGAAGAATCTACTCATAACAAAGATTATGAAAGGATATATACAAATGTGGAGGTTGAACCAACGTTTCCGGGTGGAAGCGACGCATGGCATAAATATCTAGAAAAAAATCTGAATACTTCTATACCCACTAATAAGGGTGCTCCTCCAGGAAAATATACGGTGAATCTTAACTTTACTGTGTCGGCAGATGGAACCTTAAAAGATATTAATGCAAACCGTTCACCTTATGGAACAAGTGAAGAGGCATACCGGGTATTAAAAGCTGTACCACATTGGATTCCTGCAAAACTAGAGGGTAAAGATGTTGCGTATCGGACTAAAGAGGAAATCACATTTATTGTTCCTGAGGAAGAAAAAATTTTAAATGAGGATACAATCGTTGACAAAGAACCTGAATTCCCAGGTGGACGTTGGGCATGGTCAACGTATCTATCTAAGAATTTGAATAGTAATGTACTTAAGGCAAATGGGGCTCCTGTGAGTTTGTACGATGTTGAATTATATTTTTTGGTTGATAAGGACGGCAGTATTAAATACGTACATGCGGATCCTTATTGTTATTATGGAACAGCTGAAGAAGCAATTAGGGTATTAAAAAGTGGTCCAAAATGGATACCTGCGGTTAAAAATGGACAAAATGTTGCGAATAGAGTAGAAAAGACTATTCGATTTTATGTAGAAGCCGAAAGTCCTATAAAGAATACATTTAATCAAATTAATATCATGCAACAAGATGCTCATTTTCCTGGAGGATCTTATGCCTGGAAATATTATGTTGAGCGGAACATAAAGAAAAACTTATCAAAAGAATATGGAGCAGCTCCAGGAATTTATACAGTAATGGTTTCGTTGTTGGTTGATAAGGAGGGTAATATTAATGATGTGAAAGCAGACCCTGCGCCTTATGGAATTGAGGCTGAAGCAATCAGGTTGATAAGCGAGGGACCTAACTGGATACCTGCCAAACAAAATAATAAAAATGTTGCTTCTAAGGTAAAGCTGTCTTTAACATTAATTATTAATGAGAATCATGGGTCGAAAGTACCCTAGGCATTAAATATTAGTGGGAAATTGATGAAAAATAATTGTCTAAAACCCAACAAACACAGGAATTACAAAGGCTTTAGAATGCTCGTCAAAAATCAGGTGTCATGCGCGTGAATCTATTTATGTGCTATGTAGTCACTTTTTCAAGGAAAAAAAATATTTCTCTTCTGTAGTTACAAATTTTCCAATGATTACTTACTATAAGTTTTCCCTTTTAAATAAATTTAAAAAAATATTTTGCTATTTAATTAGATATTTAGATATTTGTCTAAATATTTAATTCTGTATATCAAATACATACTAATGAACGATATTTTTAAGGCAATGAATGACCCTGTTCGGAGAGAGATATTGACAATGCTTCGAAAATCAGATATGACTGCGGGTGATATTGCTGCAAACTTCGAGATGACGGCACCTAGCATATCACATCATCTTGATAAATTAAAACGAGCAGGTTTAGTGTCAACAGTAAAGCAAGGGCAATTTGTACTTTACTCTATTAACACAACTATAATTGATGATTTACTTCAATATATTTTACAATTTAAATAATAAAACAATGAAAAAAAACGTAAATGAAATTGTCTTATGGCTATTTATTACACTGCCATATTTGTATGTAGCCACTATTTGGAAGGCACTCCCACAAAAGGTTCCTACCCATTTTAATATAAATGGAATCGCTAATGATTGGTCCGACAAAAGCTTTTTATTATTTATCCCTTGTGGATTAGGTCTCTTTATGTATCTATTAATGATTGCAATTCCTAGTTTAGATCCTAAAAATAAATTATCACAGATGGAAAATAAATTCAATGCTATCAAGAATATCCTCGTGATTTTTATATCCATATTATCTATCTATCTCTTATATATCATTAAAGAGGGAAGCATCAAAAATCCAAATCTGATTATCACCTTATTAGGTGCTCTATTTGTTGTACTTGGAAATTATATACAGACGATAAGACCTAATTATTTTATAGGAATACGCACTCCGTGGACACTAGAAAATGACATAGTATGGAAGAAAACTCATCGATTTGGTGGAAGATTATGGATGATCGGAGGGCTTATAATTTCGTTAATTTCACTTTCCTTGAATAACAGTAACATGTGTACCATCGTAATGATTGTTCTAATAGTAGTATTAGCATTTATACCTGTCATTTATTCATATAAGGTATTCAAGCAAGAACAGGTTTAAAAATAGCTGTAAGTTGGGAGTAATTTTTTTTGATACTGCTCAATTTTTAGAATAGATAAATTTTCCTAACTAGCGCAAGAAATTATATTGATTATAAGATACTGTTCGATAATTAGGAATCTAGCGTATGAATCCATTTATGAGCTATCATATTACTAATCCAAGCATACAAAACATTTCTTTCATTAATAAATTTCATGTCAATCACTATAAGGTATATTTGTAAACATATTATCGAAAAATGATTACAATTGACTTTGAAGATACGTTTGAACCTATTGATGTTGCAGAAGATTTGTCCTTTATGACTTTTAATTGTTTTTATGAAAGAAAATGTACAAAATAAGATTAATAATATTCGCCAACTTGCAAAGGGTTCAGTAATAATTAGCAATCCAGGAGAAAGAAAATCTTTACAAAGCAATGACAGTCTTTCAAAAGTGATTCGCAATCCACAAGAAGCAATCCTATTCTTTGCTGAGTTAAATGCTGTAATTTCTGTTTTAAATAAGCAATAGTTTTATTGACTTTAGTTCTTTTTCCCCATTAGCACAGGGCTTTAAAATCTACTAAATACTCAGGTCAAAAATAGGCTGCTTGTTTATGAGACCCTGCTTGGTCTTTTCGTTACTAAAGGCATCTATATCTGTTAATTTAGAAGGACTTAGAAGCACCTTTATAATAAAAGGTAAGTGTTCTTCCATTTTGCAAGGAAACATTCTACACCCCGAGATTTGATTTCAACTCAATCAAGAATGAACGGAACTTGTTGAGTGATTGACTTAATTCAAAGTGAATATCAGCTTGTTGCTTATTAGATTTCAAATATTCCTTTGCACCTTCCACACTAAACTTACGGTTTCTAAGTAAATGATGTATCAACTGTAAAGTTTTGACATCTTCAAAACGAAATAGCCTGTCACCTTTCCTTGTTTTCCTTGGTTTTAATACATCGAATTCATTTTCCCAATAACGAATCTGAGAGTTATTTACCCCAAACCAATCTGCCACTTCACTAATTCCGTGATATAATTTCTTTTTTAAAGTTTCATCATCGGGAACATTCACTAAATCGACGGAACTATCAATTTCTTTAAAACTCTTACGTCCTCTCTTTCCCGGCGTATTGATGGAAGAATAAGAAGTAGGCACCTCTTTTTTTACTAATTCCTGATTTGTACTTCCTTTCGGCCGTCCCTTCAATTTTACTAATATCTGAGTATCACTATAAACTACCCTGTTTTCATCTTGTGTTTGATTCTCAACATTTGAAATTGTATTATTTTCAGTTACTTCTTCTTGTTTAGGCTGAATTACAGTGGTATGTTCATGTATTGTTTCTTTCTGAATGCTTTCATTTTCATTAATGACCTCATTTGAAGGTGTATCTGTAATTGTATCGTTCAAATTACCATCAATTTTATTTTCAGATACAACATCTTCAATAGCATCTAGATTGGTAATAGGATTAATTTCAATAATTGAATCAATAGTCGTATCTGTAATATCTTCTGTGATTGTAAAAGGAGAAAGTGGTTCAATGCTCTCTTCTTCCTTGAAAAGTGGAAATGATGGGGGCAATGCAGTAGCGTCAAATGTCTCCTGTTTTACAGAAGAATTGCTTCCACTCGAAGATTTTTCCTTTTCAGGTATCGAGACAGGATTGCCCCATAAATCTAATTGTACATTTGCCATGCTGTAAAAATAGCTATCCTCACTAAGTATTCAATCATTAAGAAAAAAACAAGGGTGTAAAACGGGAACTTATTAACATTTTGTAATATGACAATGTCAATAAGTATGATTTTGAGAACCTTTAGTAGGTTTCTGAATTCCTATTTACCACTTTCTGCTATCTTTTTTTCTAATTCTCTAATACGTTTTTCCATCTCAGGCAATGTTCGGTAAATAACTTCAATGCGCTTTTGTTCCATATAATTGATTGCTGGATTCCCGGTGACAGAAGTATTTTCTACTTTAATGGATTTTGCTACACCACTCTTTCCATTAATCTTGGTTCCATCTGCAATACTAATATGACCTGCAATTCCTGCTTGACCACCAATCATAACATTGTTTCCAATTTTAGCACTTCCACTCACTCCTACTTGTGCTGCCATAACTGTATTTTCTCCTATCTCGACATTATGGGCAATTTGAACCAAATTATCGAGTTTTACTCCCGTCCTAATAATAGTAGAACCCATTGTAGCTCTATCTATGGTGACATTCGCTCCAATTTCGACAAGGTCTTCTATTATTACATTGCCAATCTGAGGTATTTTTTTATAACTACCATCTGTTAATGGAGCAAAACCAAATCCATCGCTACCAATCACACTTCCTGCATGAACCGTTACTGATTTTCCAATGACACAATCGTGATAAACGGTCACACTAGGATGCAAAACCGTATTATCGCCAATAGTAACATTTGCTCCGATAACAACTCCTGAATGAATTTTTACATTATTTCCAATCTTGACATGATTACCAATATAGGCAAAGGCAGCCACAAAAACCTTTTCACCTATCACAGCAGATTCTGCAATATAAGATGGCGTCTGAATGCCAACTAACTGTTGACTAACAATTTCGTCATACTTAATCATTAGAGTCGCAAAAGCTGAATAAGCATCTGGAACACGAAGAAGAGTGGCTGATACAGGTTCTCTTAATACCAAACTATCGTTTACAATGACTATTGAGGCACTTGTCTTATACAAAAACTCCTCATACTTTGGATTAGCCAAAAAGGCTAACTGCCCATCCTGCGCTTCTTCTATCTTTCCAAAACTAGCCACAGAAGCATTTTCATCTCCTTCAATTCGGGCATTAATCATAAAGGCTATCTGGGTGGCAGTAAAACGCATATCTAAAAATCTTGTTCGTTAATAATATCAAGAAGATACCCTTTCATTCCATTTCTTTTGTTTCATAACTGAAATAAAGAATCAAAACAGAAAATATCCCATTCAAAACATAGTTGTTGCTATTTCTCTAATTGTGTGCATAAAAGTTTTTCGCTTAAAGAGTTTCATGGAGACACGAACCTCGGCAGTCTGTCTCGCGGCTTGTCCTCACGTAGCGAAAAACTTTTATGCACCCCTCTAATTTTAAATAATTATTGTAATAAAATATTCTTCATACCTTATCCTGATACTTAATTATTTTCACTAGAACTTTCTAAGAAAGTGTGCAAATGTAGAATTTTTTTATTGGGGCAGAAATAGTTTGATGAATTAATGGATTATCTATTCCCGCAATATCCTTTACCGTACCGTTTTTAAACAGAATATTTATTTTATCATCTCCCATATTGTACATGGTATTATCCGCTTCTCCTGTAAAAACAAAGTATTTGGCTTCTTCACCAATATTCAAAGACTTACTAGCCTCCGCCAACTTTTCTTTCACCAATTCCTCTTCGAATGGCTCTGATTGAAGTTTTATTTTCAAAAGTTTTCTATTCAATAATCTACTACTCAATTGACTCAACACAAAATCGGGATGCTGACTCCACCTCTTAATGGCAAAAGAACAATCAATATCATCAAGCAGACAAAATTGGTCAAGCATCGTCCTATTGATTGTGCCATCAAATTGATATAAGAAAAAATCCATTGCACCACCTGTTGCTAAACTTTTATCACCTGATTTAGCTAAAATAAATGCCCGCTTAAGTAAATTGACCAACATAATCTCGGCGCTTAAAACTGTTTTATGTAGATAAACCTGCCAATACATTTGTCTTCTTGCTACTAAGAATTTCTCGATACTGAAGATTCCTTTTTCTTCCACCATCAATTCTCCTTCATGTACGGTGAGCATTTTCAAAATACGATGATAGCCAATTACACCTTCACTCACTCCTGTAAAAAAGCTATCTCTCGTCAGGTAATCCATTCGATCAACATCAATCTGACCACTGATTAGTTGGTGAAGAAATCTTTTAGGATATTGATTGGTAAAAATTGATATTGCCATTGTTAGCTTGCCACCAAAATCTTCATTCATTGCCTGCATCAGCAGTAAACTCAATGTTTCATGGTGAGCCCCTTTTATTAAAGAACCCTCTAAAGCGTGTGAAAATGGACCGTGACCAACATCGTGAAGCAGTATTGCGGCTTTTGCTGCTACTTCTTCTTCCTCAGTTATTTCAATACCCTTCGACTTAAGTTCTGTCAATGCATTACACATTAAATGGTAAGCCCCTAAAGCATGATGCAACCGAGTATGAACAGCGCCCGGATAGACTAAATAAGCCAAAGCCATTTGATGTATTCTACGTAAACGCTGAAAATAGGGGTGGGCAATAATATCAAATATCAAAGGGTCATTGATAGTGATAAATCCATAAACAGGGTCATTTACAATTTTTTGCATGACGACAAAGATAAAGGAGTTATCTGTTATGAATGGTGTAAGGGATAGGAAGTTGTAGGTAATAAGTTATAAGTATAAAGTTAAAAACACACTTAATTGAGGTACAGGTTGCTCAATTTATTTTAATTACATTCCATGTGTATATAGTTTCAAATACAGGATGAAAGGTATAATGGGTATTCGGGTCTATTTAATCCAAATTGTAGCCCTTTCTTTTGCACATTATCAAGCCATCGTATTTTATCACCTTATTTTGTGCTTAATTTCATCAAAAAAATAATTAGTCATGGATATTATCGTACTAATAGGAATAGGAGGTCTAGTTGCAGGCTTAATACTTGGTTGGTTAATAGGGAAATTATTGGGGAATAAGGCGCTACAACAAAATAATATAGCAGCAGCCACTCAATTCAATGACCTTGAAAAAGAATATGTTTCCTACAAGGCGACAACTATCAATCAGTTACAAACTGTTCATGAACAGGTTACTGAAAGAGATGCGCTGATTGATGATTTGAAACAACAATTACAGAATTACATATCAGAATCCACAAGAATCAATCAAGAATTGACTGCTACTGTATCTAAAGCAACTAATCTGAACGAACGTTTGATGGAGAAGAATAATGAGTGGCTTAGGCAAAGAGAAGAATTAAAACTTTTGAAAGAAAATCTAGAGGTTTTAAAAGAACAACTTTCACAATCTGATACTAAAAAGCAATTGGCAGAAACAAGATTAGTTAACGTCTCGGAGGAATTGAAAGAAGTGAAGGAGGAGATGAAATCGGCTAATATTCTATTGACAAGAATTCATCAAGAGTTTGCTACAGCTACTGCCGACAAACAAGCTGCAATAGAAAGGGTGGAAGTGATAACCAAAGATTTTGTGGCTACAAAAGAAGAATTATATCAAACCAAACAACAACTGAATAGTAGTAATGAACAATTGGCATCTGCAAAAGCAAAAAATGATGCACTCATCATCAATCTTGATACGCAGAAGAAGACAATGGAAGAACTTGGTGTGAAGTTTAATACTGAATTTGAAAATATAGCTAATAAAATTCTGGAAACAAAGACTGAGAAGTTTACCGAGCTTAATAAGAACAACTTGACTGCTATCCTCGAACCTTTGGGAAAGAATATTGATGAATTTAAAAGACAAGTTGATGAAGTCTATAAAAGCGAATCGAAGGAACGGTTTTCTTTGGGAGAGAAGGTAAAAGAATTGGCACAACTCAATCAGGTAATCAGTGAGGAGGCACGAAACCTGACTAAGGCACTGAAGGGAGAAGCAAAAACGCAGGGCAGATGGGGAGAGATGATATTGGAAAGTATTCTCGAAAGGTCTGGATTAGTAAAGGATAGGGAATATTTTATGGAATATGAATTGAAGGATGATGATGGCAACGCCCTCAAATCTGATGTGGAAGGAAAGAAGATGCGCCCTGATGTGGTGATAAAATATCCTGACAATAGGAGTGTCATCATCGATTCGAAAGTATCGCTGAATGCCTTTACCCGATTGTTGGCTGCAACAGATGTGGAAGAACAAAAGAAGGAATTAGAGGCGCATGTATCTGCTATCAAGAATCACATCGTTTCATTGAGTTCAAAAGGGTATGATGATTATGATAAAGCACTTGATTTTGTGATGTTGTTTGTGCCAAGTGAACCCGCTTATATTGCTGCATTACAAGGAGATGCCGACTTATGGAACTTTGCTTATGACAAGAGAATCTTGCTATTGAGTCCTACTAATCTGATAACATCTCTAAAGTTGATAGTTGACCTATGGAAGCGGGAATATCAGAATCAGAATGCACAGGAAATAGCGGAAAGAGGGGCTAAACTCTATGATAAGTTTGTCGGTTTTGTTGATAATCTTGAAGCTGTAGGGGAATATATTGATAGGGCACAGGGGAAATATAGTGAAGCATACAAGCAATTGGCAACAGGTAATGACAACCTTGTATTGCAAGCTAATAAGCTAAAATCTTTGGGATTGAAGACAAAAAAAGAATTGCCAAGAGAAATAATTAATTCGGCAATAGGAAATGAATTGAATGAGTATTAGGCAATATCTAACTAATGCGAAAAAGGGTATAAAATGTACTTATACAAAAAATAAATTGGTTGGAGAAAAATGAACGACTATCATACTATAAAATTAATGGAATCAATCATTTTAATAAAACTAATCCCAGATGCCGCAATATTCTTCGCTGCTACCGCAAACGTGTCGCTTGTGGATTCGTTACAGGATAACTAACATAATAAAATCTTTCTTGGTGAAAGTACTTTTAGTTCAAGTCTATTATTTGCCACAAGTCAATGACTTGCGGAAGCGAGGCCCTAATTTCACTAGCGGTAGCGGGGGATATTTTGCAAGTCCATTATTTGCCACAAGTCAATGACTTGCTGCAGCAAGACCCTAATTTCACGAGTGGTAGTGGGGGATATTTTGCAAAGGGTCTTTTGCAGAGCACTTCAGGCAGAGCAGAATCCACATCGAGGAGAGCAGAATGCACATCGTGGAGAGCGGGGAACGGTTAGGGGAGGCTACATTGGTCTCAAGGGATGTCGGGAAGCACTTCGAGGTGAGTGTTAAGCACTTA
>CANCKV010000010.1 GCA_947378615.1 Chitinophagaceae bacterium
GGATTGGTGCAAAAACAACTACACTAGAAGAAGTTGTTTATCTTTTAGGCGAGCCTGATTCGAAAATTCAACAAACAATTTTGGAATATAATCTTACAGGAAATTCTTCTAATACAAAACTTGTTATTGGGGTAGATAAAAACAAAGAGGTTGAGTTTGCAACCATTAAAAGTGGTAAGTAAATCAATTAATTAAACTTAAGTTATTAACTCTTAAATTTCTTCAAATGCAACAATTAGCTACACATTCACCGATATTGAACAGCAGGTTAAGAGCTTGTTCTAATTTTATGAAGGCTTCTTTATTGGCCTTTTTTGTGCTTATTTCATTTGTGGTCTCTGCACAAAATGATACTTTGTATATCCGTCAGGGTACAAACTATTCCTCTATTGCAACTGGAAATATGTTTATTGATACAGTAAACTATTCTTGGTCAAGTTTTACTAAAGATGCTCAAAATGCAGTTGCTGTTTTGACATTACCACAAAACTTGGTTCCTTTTGTAATTTCCCCTTTTTCTAATTCAGTTGCTTTCGATCAAAGTCAGGTTTCGTCGGTTACTTACAACAATGTATTAAATAAGATTACTGTTACTTTTGTCAGTCCATTACTTGCAGGTAGTACTGGTCAACTTCAAATCAAGTTTAAATATTTGAATGGTAGCACTCCAAATGGATATGCACCATCTATCCTATCATCTATCAATGCATCTAATTATACCGACATTAATAATGTTGCTATTGGACCAAGTATCAATAGTGTTTCTGTAATTGCGATTGCTACAAATAATTATACTATTTCAAAGAGCATCAAGGCAGGAGGTGCTATTGATGACCAAACAATTTATCAATTAGACATTAATGGAAATGGCGGAGTAGGAAGTCTTGATTTAAAGAATCCGATTGTCATTGATACTTTACCTGCAGGTGCTGTTTTTGTAAAAGCAACTCCATTTGCAGGTTCTTCTTTGCCAGTTTATGATGCAGTAAAAAATACAGTTACATGGACTTGGGCTACTGATACCGTTATTTCTGGATATAGTTCTTCTGCCTATTTATCTGTAAACTATCCTGTATCCACTTTTTCATTAAATCAAAACGTATGTAATCATGCTAATTTAAGTGGAACATTACCAGCATTACCTATTGGAACAGATTCAGCTACAGCCGTTTCAGGAAGTATTTGTAGAGGATTGGATGCACCTTTAGCCGGAGCCGGTTGTAATGGGGGAGGAATTAGTGCTGCAACTGCTTGGTGGTTGGATCATCATATTTTAGCAGGAACTAGTTGTAATTGGTTTGGTAATGGTTGGTACAATTCAGGAAATACTTCTTTGAATGAAGTTGACTTAACTTATGACATTGATAAAAGTATTGATTTTACAACTATAAAAGTTAGACCTGTAAAGGATGGTTTTGATTCTGTTGCTACAGCTTCAATCGAAGTATCTTACGCAACACATCTTCATCCTGCTTATACTTTATTAGGGACATATCAATCGACAGATATTGCTAGTGGACTTACTCCTGTAGATCATACACCTGTTTTGGCTCCTAGTGATTATATTACACATGTTAGTTTTAAGATAACTGGTAATTTGCCACTTGGAAGTAAAGAGGATTTAAGCTATTGTGGGGATACTCGCACAACAATATTAGGTGCAAAAGATGGTTCAGCAATAATTGAAGGAACCTACAATCCTGCATCTGTTATTGGCGACGATGGAACGGTGGTTCATAATAATTCAACAGGTGGTTACAGCTATAATGGAACAAATTATACCTATTCTCCATGTACTGATAGTGCCGAAATAATCTTTGCACAACCTGCATTTCATGATAGTTATAAGTCTATTCTAAATTCAAGTAATCAATTTAAGGCTAGTGATACCGTGAATTATCAATTCCATACTTATTTGGGTGGTAATGAACAAGCAACTACAGTTGTTGTAAAGGATACTTTGGATAGTAAATTAGATTACATAGTTGGATCTTCCACATTTACAACAGGAAATGGAAGTCCTGTTACGATTACTCCTGATACAAGTAGGACTGCTAATGGTAGAATGATTCTTTCTTATAATTTAGGTACCATTAATCCAGGTCATGATTATTATATCAATTTGAGCGCTGAGATTCATCCAGGTACTTTGCCTCGCACAATTTGGAATAAGTTCACTTTGACTAGTAATAATGCATTATTCACTACAACTACTGATTCTGTTGATTTAAGTATCATTACAGCTGTAGCATTGAGGGCATATAAGGGACAAAGTGGATGTGATCCAAATTATGTTTACTATCCTGTAAATGCTGTTGCACAAGCGGGTGGTCCAGTAAATTATAAGATTACGCTAAAGAACTTAGGAAATGTGGCAGCTAAGGATTTGGTTTTAGTTGATGTTTTCCCTTTCATCTCAGATTATCGTGGTTCTCAATGGTATGCTAATCTAGCAGGTAATGTTACAATTAATGATCCTTCCTCAAAAGTTTATTATACTACAGTAACTAACCCTTGTTATTCAGACTTTAGTCCTGCTACAAACCCAAGTGGTTGTAATACACCAAGTTGGTCAACAACAGCCCCTGCTGATATAACTACTGTGAAGGCTATTAAGATTACAAGGTCTGCAACACTAAATGTGTTGGATAGTATTACCCTAACTTGGGCTATGCGTGCACCTGTTGATGTGCCTCAAGGTTTGCTGATGGATAATTCTGTTATGTTCCAAGTAAGTCGTAATGATAATAGTAGTCAATTGTTGCCTGCAGTACCTAATAAAGTGGGTATGTACACAAATTGTACCCCTACAGGCGGTTCTTTGGGTAACTATGCATGGATTGATACAAATAAAAATGGTATTCAAGATGAACCTGCAAGTCTAGGATTGAATGGTGTAAAGGTTTATTTATATAGCCCTGGTCCTGACGGTGTTATTGGCGGTGGTGATGATATATTATTGGATTCTTCAATTACAGGAAATAATTGGGGTGGTAATCCAGGCTATTACAAATTTGTGAATTTGAGTAGTGGAAAGTATTATGTTAATTTCCCAACTAACTACAATCAATATAAAATTACCCCTGTAGTTACAACCACTGATAAGACAGATTTCAATTCGGATGCTGACTTAACCACTGGTAATAGTGAAATTGTAACTATTGATGCAAACGGTACTGGTCAAGATAAGGACAACACAACTATTGACGCAGGTTTCTATCCTACTGGAACTATTGGTAATTATGTTTGGTATGATGTAAATGGCAACGGTACACAAGATGATGGATCTGCAAATGGTATTAATGGTGTTAAAGTTTACTTGTATAAGGATACTTTGGGAGCTTATGTGGTTAAGGATTCTGCAATTACCGCAAATGATGCTAGTCATCACCCTGGTTATTACAACTTTAATATTGATCAAAGTGGAAATTACAAAGTGTTATTCCCTATTACTAATAGTACTAAAGTATTAACTACACAAACAGTAACTGCTAAAACAGATAATAACAGTGATGCTGATGTAAATACTGGTTTCAGTCCTGTGATTGTCATGAATCTATTGAGTACTGGAAAAAATAAAAACAATCCTACAATTGATGCAGGTTTCAGATGTAATGTACCTACCCCTGTAATTACAGGTAATCTTCAATTGTGTAATGGATTCAATACAACATTATCTGCATCAGGTAATCCTTCATATAAATGGTATAAAGACGGAAGTTTGGTCGTTGGAGCAACTAATCAAACATTAACTACCACAAATGCAGGAAGTGTTCCTACACCTGCGGGTAGTTATACTGTAACTTCTACTGATACAGGTGGATGTACTTCTGCAAATTCAGCTGCAGCAGTAGTTACAATACCTGCAGCACCTGCACAACCTACAATCACTCCTCTAGGAAATACAACTTTCTGTAGTGGTAATAGTTTACAGTTGTCAAGTAGTACAGCCACTACTTATCAGTGGTATAAGGATGGTGCAATTATAGCAGGAGAAACAGGCAAGACAACTTGGGTAACGCAATCAGGAAATTATACAGTTGTTACAACTAATAATTTAGGTTGTGTATCAGTAGCCTCCACACCAATGGCAATTACAGTTAATGTAACTCCTGCACCTGATGCACCTGTTCTTACTAGCACACCTCAATATTGTATTGGTCAAGTTGTTCTAACAAGTACTGCAGCTTCTGCTTATCAATGGTTATTAAATGGCAGTGTAATACCTGGCGCAAATAGCCAAACTTATGATGCACAACAAACAGGAGATTATTCTGTAGTATTAACTGGTCCTCAAGGATGTATTTCTGCACCTTCTGCTATTACCCATGCATTTGTGAATGTTACACCGACTCCTGTTATTCAAACAAGTGGAACACCTCAATTATGTGGAGGAAGTAATGTTCAGTTAAATTGTGCAGCCACTCCAAATGGTTCAGTAGGTGGTTATTCTACTTATCAGTGGTATCTTGATGGAAATATTATCAATGGTGCAAATAATTTAAGTTATACTACATCTACTCCAGGTAATTACACTGTTGTTACTACAATTGGTACAGGATGTTTATCTGCTCCATCTGCTGCCTTAATTGTTGCCAATGTGGCGCCTCCTGCAACACCAACAATTACAGCAAATGCTGCTCCTTGTTCAGGTATTCCAACTGTATTGAACTCTTCAAGTGCAATCAATAATCAATGGTATTTGAATGGTAGTCCAATAAGTGGAGCAACAGATCAACATTATACAACAAATGGATTAGGTAACTATTATGTAGTGGTTACGAATGGTAACTGTTCTGCAACTTCTGCAGTAAAAACTGTTTCAAAAGCAGTAGTTGCCAACTTTACTTATCAAGCAACTACCGTAAGTAATACCCCTTGTTTATCAGGCAATAGCATCAGCTTTACTAATACAAGTGTAGGCGGAACAACTTATCAATGGTTTACAAATGATAGTTTGGTTTCTGCTACTCAAAATACGGCAGATACAACATTCACAACTGCTGATACATATTATATCAAACTTATCGCATCAAATGGAGCGGGTTGTAAGGATAGTATGACACAGCCTATCTATGTATATTCTTGTTCTGTAAGTTCAGGTGCTAGTGGTGGATTGGAAAGTAAGAGTATCGGTTCTGTAATAGGTACACGTAATTTCAACTTGATTAAGGAAGGTAAGAATGGGGATGTTAGTTACCCTTCTGAAGAAATGATAGCGACTTCTAAGAAGACAATTAGTACAATGGGAAGTAATTCTTCTACTTTGTCCTTAGCTACATTAATGCCTTACAAGGTAAGTGCTACCTATACTGCTTATGATAAATCAGCAGCAGTTACAGATTTAGAAACCTTTACGAATGCTATTGATGTTCGAGCAATTGACTTTACATTGAATAATTCTGCTAAAGCAGTGGCATTTGCTACAAAGACAATAGGAGGTATTTATTCTCATACTAAGCCAATTTGCGACAGATTGAAGGGCGCTCAACTGTTGAGTGTTGAAAATGTAACAATACAGAATTATTCATTCATCCGTTGTAAAATTCAACAACCTGATGGAGGCGTTGAATATGCTATCAGTTTCTCTGCAGGTGAAAAGGCAGGTAGAAGTACTTATTCAATACAAAGTAATTGGTTGATGAAAGATTATATCGGCGAAGACACGATGATTAATTATCAATTATGGGCTGCTTCCCCTGTTGATGTAAATACAATGGTTACTGAAATTTTAAGCAAGTTGCAATCAAATGTAGTACTAGTTCAAAACAATAGTAATGTACTTCCATCTGCTTATGTATCATCTACAAGTAGAATTGGAAAAGCATTAAATCTGACTATTAACAATAGAACAAGTAATACAAATGGATATTTTGAATTGACTCAAAGGGCTAACGAGAATAGCACAATTAGCTCTACTTTGGTAGTTCCATTCACAATTAGTCCAAATGCAAAATCTACTATTTCAATTCCTGTTAGCGATAATTATGATGCAGATATCAAGATGGTTTTCAACAATGTAAATGAAGATTATCTATATAATGCCGATGGTATTTGGGGTACTGGTTCTGATAATAATACAAGGAATTTAACTATGAGTGTTTCAAACGACGAAAATCGTTCTATTGCTTCAAATGAATATCCTTTATTGAGAAATGTGCAGATTCAAGCGACAACTTCAAGCTATGTTTCAGTTTATAAATTCTTGAAAGGTGGTGGTGTAGCTACAAATCTTACTGGGAATAAGTCCTTTAAGTTTACTGCATCTGCAAATACTGCAGGTCTGAATCTTAGAATTACAATTGCCAAGCAAGGTATTTCTAATTGGAATAGTCAATATTCATATTTGATTTCGAATGTACAGAGTGGTCAGACTTATGAAATTGGTTTGAGTGAATTCAAATCTACAGATACTAATCTTCCATCTCAAATTGATTTGTCTGATATTACTACTGTAAATTATGGAATTGAAATTCCTTCAGGACAATCTACTAGTATTAATGTGGGTATTAGTAATGCTGCCTTTACAACAGAGGATGTGTTATACACTAGGTCATTGCAAGTAACCACTGTGGATGTAAGTCCAAATCCTAATAATGGACTATTTAAAGTTTCATTTGTTAGTCCTGCTGTTAGGGAATTAAAATTGTCAATTGTTGATTTGAATGGAAAAGTTATTAGCAGTCAATTGGTAAATTCTGCAGTAGGCAAAAATGTTGTAAATGTCAATTTGGGAAGGGCAATTAATGGCAGTCTTTACTTTGTATCCTTGCAAGGTTCAGGTGTTAGGTATGATACACAAAGAGCTATTATAAAGAAATGATAGTTGAATAATAATGCAAAAAAGGTCGTTACAGTCAATGTAACGACCTTTTTGGTTCTTATACAGTGACGTGTTTGATGTTCTCAAATGATTATTTTTATTAAATAAAATCATCAAATACATATAGGATTTTTCTTTTTTTGAAAAATAAAGCACGATTTTTGAAAAGACTGTCTATTTTTACAACTATTCTACTAAGTTGAGAGTAGTAGAATAGTTATTTCGAGCAAATAGGTTAAAATTAAAAGTTATTAAAATAACCCTTAGTAAAATTGTTATTAGGCAATTTGCATTAAAAAATGTGTATTTCAAATGAAGAGAATTTGTCAGATTGTTTTTGTACTTCTGTTGCTTAGTAGTAATTTTTATTGTAAGAATATTAGCAAGCAAATACTTGGGTCTGATTATTATTTAATGGGAGAAAAGGAAAATCCTGCAAGTATTAAAGTTGTTCATGGTTCTCAAGGTGGTTTTGATGATGTAATTTTAGGAGAAATTATTGATTATGATACGGATCCATATTACATACTTATTCACCGTAAAATTACTGATAAGTCAAAAGCTATTTTTGAAGACAATCCTTTGTGGCAAAAGCAATTGAAAGGTATGTTGACCGATCAGTATTGGATTATTGAAAAAAATATCGATGCAATCACAGGACCAATGAATTATCAGGACTATTTAGCAAAAAGAAAACAGCTAAATATTTCAGATGGCGTTAAGATTAGACAATAAAATGGATGGTTCAAACGTTTATATATAGTAATAATGTTTTTAATGCCGTTTTTGAAGGTATTATTGATTAATAAAAGATAACAAATAATATTGTCATGGCTTACATTCTTACTGTTTTAGATAAAACACCTCAATTTGGAAGTAATTGTTTTATTGCTCCAAATGCAACAATTGTGGGCGATGTAAAAATGGGAAATGAAGGAAGTGTATGGTTTAATGCAGTTATCAGAGGTGATGTGAATAGTATTGTAATGGGAAATAAGGTCAATGTGCAGGATGGTGCAGTAATTCATTGTACTTATCAGAAGAATGCAACTATTATTGGAAATAATGTTTCTATTGGTCATAATGCTTTAGTTCATGGTTGTACGATAAAAGACAATGTATTAATTGGAATGGGTGCGATTGTTATGGACAGGTGTATCGTAAATAGTAATGCTATTATTGCAGCAGGTGCTGTTGTATTGGAAGGGACAATTGTTGAGGCTGGTACCATTTATGCAGGTGTTCCTGCAAAAAAAGTAAAGGATATTTCGCAAGAAAAGATTCATGGAGAAATTGATAGGATAGCAAACAACTACGTTAAATATGCTAGTTGGTTCGAAGCTTACAATGAGTTAAACAATAATACCTTATAAGTATTTTACTGTTATGAACAAGATTATTTACATCATTATAATAGCTTTCGTTTTCTGTGCTTGTCGTTCACAGAACGAGACACAATGCCCTGCAAATAGAAGTGTAGAAAATATAAAGGATGGTAAAAACTTTTCAATAGGTTTTTTGAGTAAAAAGAGTATGGATTGTCCCGCAAATTATACAAAACCTATCAAGTCTTTATCTACTTCAGAATCAAATTGCCCTGCGAATGTTGTTGAAAGGGAAACAATTAAGCCTGAAGCCCATCCTACTTGCCCACCTGCAGCTATAGGAGCAGAAAAGTTGTTAGGTTATATTGATTTGATGGAAGTCATTGAAGATAAACATGCAACTTATAAAACAGATCCTGTTTCTGGAAAAAAAACATCTCAGGCAAAAGGAATACGAACAGGCGAATTAGAAAAGCCTGTTAAGCCAACAAAAGAGCAATTAGCCTATTATAAGAAGAAAAAGGCGGAAGAAAAAGCCATATTAAAGCAGATTAAGCATGATTTGGTTGAATATAATAAAGAGCCTCCATTATAATCATGTGCTATAAGTAATGAATGGTGAATATCACGTATCCTGTTTAATTCCATTTATTTTCTTGAATGCTATCTACAATATTAAGATAGCTGAGATATCGTTCTGTTGATATAGTACCATTGTTTACTGCAATCTTTACTCCACAGGTTTCTTCATTTAAATGCATGCAATTATTGAATTGACAATCATTCAAAACTGCCTTCATTTCAGGAAAATAACCGCTAATCTCTTGTTTTGTAACATCTGCCAATCCGAGTTCCCTAATTCCAGGTGTGTCTATAATCGTTCCTCCAAAGGGAAGTTCAAACATTTCTGCAAAAGTGGTGGTATGTAGCCCTTTACCACTCCAACCGCTTACTTCCTGTGTCTTTAATGTTAGTTCTGGAAATATTTCATTGATAAAAGTAGATTTCCCAACGCCACTATGACCACTCAGCAAGGTTGTCTTATTTTGCAATAATTCTTTTACTTCTTTAATTCCAGTCTTATTTTTTATACTCGTCAGGAGAACTGTATAACCAATTGCTTCATAAATTGCTTTGATTTCAGCAAATTTATCCATCTCTTTTTTTCGGTAAATATCACTCTTGTTAAATACAATAATCGCAGGTAAATGATACAATTCGCATGCAACCAAGAAACGATCGATGAATCCTGTACTTGTTTTAGGGTCTTTAAGAGTGGCAAAAACAAGGGCTTGGTCAAGATTTGAGGCGATGATATGATGTTGGTTCTTATTGCGAGGACTTGTTCGTGCAACATAATTCTTTCTAGGATAAATAAATGTTATTGTACCCGTATCTTCCACCTCGTTTTCAATGACCATCTCTATCTCATCTCCAACTGCAAGTGGATTTGTAGAAGTTATTCCGTCTATTTTGAAAATACCTTTAATACGAGCATTATAAACCTTTCCATCAATGGTTTTTACCACATACCAACTTCCTGTAGATTTATAAACGAATCCTTTCATGAGGTACGAAGATACAGTCTTAATCTATTTTTCGTTAATATCATCTAATCAATCACTTATTTTTTGTTTATGCGAAAGTATAAAGTCTATTGAAAAATTTTGTTAGAGAAACTTTTTATAATGAATTGTCTATTAAATTTAATAAACCGTTTTTCTTTTTCCACTTTCGAAGTCCTTAAAAATAAAAGAACCCAATTTGTCAAGATTTGCAAAATATGCTTTCCCATTATTCATTTCTGTAAACTCTTGAACGAAGTTTTGTAAATAGGGGTCACTCGCAATCATGAAGGTAGTAATTGGAATCTTTAGTTTTTTGCATTGACCCGCCAAATTAATACATCGATTTACTACCTTTCTATCCAAACCAAAACTATTCTTATAATATCTACCTCCTATCTTGAGGCAAGTCGGTTTGCCATCAGTAATCATGAAAATTTGTTTGTTAGGATTCTTTCTTTTCCTCAATAAATCCATTGCTAACTCCAAGCCGGCTACTGTATTAGTGTGATACGGACCAACTTGCAGATAAGGGAGGTCTTTCACTTCAATTGTCCATGCATCATTACCAAATACGACTATATCGAGTGTATCTTTTGGATATTTTGTTTGAATCAATTCACTCAATGCCATTGCCACCTTTTTGGCAGGCGTTATTCTGTCTTCGCCATATAAAATCATCGAGTGCGAGATGTCAATCATTAGCACAGTTGATGTTTGCGTTTTAAAATCATTTTCCCTAATATGCAAATCATCTTCATGCATTTGAAAACTCTCTACTCCATGATTAATCTGTGCATTACGAATACTTTCGGTAAAATCTATCTGTTCAAGCATATCACCAAATTGAAAGGGACGGGTATCTGAACTTACTTCATCCCCTTGACCGTGTTTAAATGTTTGATGATTACCTTGCTTAGATTTCTTTAATTTACCAAAAATCTCTTCCAAACTCTTCTTACGGATAGTCTGTTCTGTTTTGCCTGTTATTTTGAAGTCACCATTTAAAGGATTTTCTTGTAGGTAACCATTGTCTTTCAAGTCCTCGATAAAATCACCAATACCGTATTCGTTATTTGTAAATTGATACTTTTTGTCTAATTCACTCATCCAATTCAATGCTTCTGATGCATCTCCATTTGTATAAGTAAGAATCTGCGTGAATAGGTCGAGCATTTGCTCAAACTTACTCTTTGTATTTTCTGATGCGTCAAATTTTATGAAACGATAACCTGTCATTATTTATTTTTTGGAGATGCCTTTTTCAAAAGAATGTGTCGATTAAGCTGTTGTTGCAGCAAATCTATCTGAAAAAGATACTACTCCTCATAATAACCCTTACGAATAAGAAAAGTTCTTTCCCAACTTCTATTTTCAAATATTTTAGTCGTTTTAAAAATAATTCCCTATTACCCTTATCGTCAAATAACCAAATGAATTCAAACGCCTGATGCCAATACCTGTAATCTGAATCTTGAAACCTGCAACTTGAAACCTGTAACTAGCATCTAGAATCGGGTAACCTGTATCCTACTTAAGCCTTCTTTACCTGTGGAACCAAATCAGTCAGGTCAGCAATGTTTACAGGTTTTCCACTGTCAATACTATTTCGAGCCGCAATCCCAATCAATACCGCCATCGAACCATCTCTAGATCCTGCACTTTGCCTATAAGTATCTTCTCCCGGGGTAAACACTTGTTTGCGAATACGCATATCGCCGCCTCCATGTCCTGACTCCTTATTTGGTATTTTAATAGTTTCTTTCTTACCAAAATTTGTTGTTATTTCAATTACATCGAACGGTTCTTCTTCCCACGGTTGCCTTTCTTTTATCCAAGCATCTATTTTACCTTTTGTGCCACTGAACGAAATTCGATAACCCTCATAAGGCGAATAGGCAGTTAATGAATACGAAACCTGCACATTATTCATGTATTGAATCTGTACTGCCATTTTATCAAAAATATCTACATCTTTTCTAAAAACACAGCCATCCCGCAAGTAATGATCGTATTGATAATTGGATACATACATATTGTACAAGTCCTTCTTCTTTGTGATATCCCAATAGAATTTGCAATCTTTTTTGTGTTCGCAATCCCTACAATTCTCTCCTCTCACCGCTCCATTTTTACCATAAAAATCTAGTGACCCATTGCCAAATACAGTTTTAGGATCTGAATCAATCCACCAATTCAGTAAATCAAAGTGATGCGAGGCCTTATGAACCAACAACGAACCGCTGTTTTCACGAAGACGATGCCAACGCCGAAAATAGTCGGCACCATGATAAACATCCAAATACCAATGGAAATCCACCGACATGATATCACCAATTGCACCTGACCTTAATAATTCATAAATCTTTTGTCGGTGAGGAGAATATCTGTAATTGAAAGTGACCGTTACTTTTTTCCCAGTTCTCTTTTCAGCATCCAAAATTGATTGGCATTTCGCTTCGGTGGTAGTCATTGGTTTTTCACTAACAATATCGGCCCCATATTCCATGCCCTTGATAATATATTGATGATGGAATCCATCTACTGTCGTCACGATGAGCTTGTCGGGCTTTGTTTCCTGCATCATTTTATCGAAATCAGTATAAATTGGACAGGTCAACTTGGTTGCCTCCCTAAAATACTTAACCCTACCCTCATTGATATCGCAGAGGCCTACAAATTCGAGGATATCACCAAACTCTTTAATAACTGGTTTACACCACATTTCCATTCCCCGATTTCCTGTGCCGACCATTGCAACCCTAATCTTTTTATTAGAAATGCCGAATGTATTTGCATGTAATCCCGATGTGATAAGCGAACCTGCAAGGACTGTACCTGCCGTTTTGAGAAATGTTTTACGTTCCATTTTTGCAATTGTTAGAGTGCCAAATTACAAGCCTTTGGTATTGGAAAATAAAAAATCAACGAAAACGATTGTGAAAAGGAAGCTTTTCACCTTTGATAATTCAATATGAATTTAGAAACGACCTATGATAATAAGTACAGCTGTTTGAAGAGTAACTTGGATTATTGTAATTCCATCTCTAGTAGAGGCGTTAGCGCGTAAAATAATTTCAATGATTTATTAGCCTAGATAATCCCTATTCGCTAAAGCCTTGTTCTTGTCTTTATCCTATTTTTAGAAATGCAATTAATTCGTACAACGTATAACGTATAACTTAAAACGTATAACTTAAAACGTATAACTTAAAACGTATAACTTAAAACGTATAACGTATAACTTACAACGTACAACTTCCTAAACCAACATCCCAAAGAAATAAAATTGTGTAGTTGAATCCTTGACATCAATTTGAAAATACTATTAAAGACATTGTAGTAGTATGTATGATTTTGCATTTGTGATACTTAGAAGTGAATATTCAAAGCAAAAAACATGGAAATTTGCTCTATGAAACAGTATTACAAATTATCAATATCAATTATAGTATTCGCTTTAGCAATGTCTTCAGTTAAGGCGCAGTCAAATGTACAAGACTCAATGGCATTAGTTGACTTGTATAATTCAACAAATGGAATACGCTGGAAAAATAATACCAATTGGCTGAGTAAACAACCCCTCAATACATGGTTTGGATTGACAGTAGTAGGGGGAAGAGTTACCGTTATGACGCTCCAAAATAATTCACTCAGAGGTAATTTGCCCTCTTCGTTTGGGGATTTAACCCAATTGACAATTGCTCATTTTGAACAGGATAGTATCTTAGGTTCCTTACCTGCTACAATTGGGAATCTTATAAATATTCAAATGCTTGCTTTTAGTGGAAATAAAATTTCAGGAAATATACCTTCCTCTATTGGTAATCTTTCTCAATTGTCCTATTTGGATTTTAGTTACAATCATCTGAATGGCAATATCCCGACTGAAATTGGCATGTTGAAAAATTTAAATAGCCTCTTCCTAAATTCGAATAGTCTTATTGGCGGTATTCCCGAAAGCTTTGGCAATTTGACTTCTTTGATTTATCTCTATTTAGATTATAATGAACTCACAGATTCGATCCCCACTTCTATTGGGAATTGCATCAATTTAAAAACATTAAGCCTTAGTAACAATCATATCACAGGAAAAATACCTTCCACAATTGGGAACTTTAAAACCCTATTCAAACTTGATTTAAGTGTTAATAATTTAATAGGATCTATTCCTACTACAATTGGAAATGTGTCTAGCTTAATTAGAATAAATTTTAGTTACAATAAGCTAAGTGGAAATATACCAAACAGCATTGGTAACCTTACTGCATTAGTATTGCTAAATCTAGATAATAATAATTTATGTGGAGCGATACCAAAAGAAATTATTTCAATTACAGGGATTAATAATTTCCCCCTTTTTAATAACAATTTTACCTTTGCAGGAATGGAGGCAATAGCAAATAAAGCTCAATATTCTCCACAAGCAAGGATTGCTATCAAACAGAATGGCAACTTGCTTTCTGTTTCAGTGGGGGGGACTCCTGCAAATAATACTTTTAAATGGTACAATAATGCGACACTTGTGGCAACAACAACTTCCGATTCCACTTTTACTATCACCTCTATTGGAAAATATTGGGTAGTTGCTACAAATGTTGTGGCATCTCAACTAACACTTTTCAGCGATACTGCTATTATCTCTACCTTGCCAATAGAAACTATTTCGCTAACAGCGACAAACGATTCTCGCTCCCCTCTTTTACAATGGCAAACAAAAGGAGAAATTAACACTCTAATTTTTGAAATAGAAAATAGCATTGATGGAACTAATTTTGTTTTTGAAGACAGAATAAAAGCAATCGGTATTGGCGATAATAAGTATAACTATCAAGTACGCTTTGAAACATTAAATGCTCATTCATTTGTTGATGACAAGTCATTCTTTCGTATTAAAGCAATAGATAAAGCAGGAAAGTTCTCTTATAGTAATGTAGTTTCTTTGTCATTAAATAATAGTAAATCAAACTTGAATATTTATCCAAATCCTCTAGTTGGTTCAAATGAAATTCATGTAACGGGAAATCATATCAAGGAGATTTCTATTATCAATATGCAAGGAAAAACAATATCGACTGCTTACTATAATGATGTGACAAATCCTACTTTCTTAATAAATAAAGTTAACTCAGGACAATTCGCTGTCATGATTCAACAACAAGATGGCACAAAAAGAATCTTGAAGCTATTATGCCAATAAATATTTTGTTATTGCTCAGTAGATTTTACTACAAGGAAATCAAAGAAAAAACAAGGTTTACAAGAATTTATGTATAATAATTGGCAGGTAAGTATTTGAAAACTATTCTAATCCTTGTGTTTCATTGCGCTTATTCTTATGACCGTTTTGGTAAAAATTCCTGTGTAATAATTTTTAATATCATTCAATAGGGCTTTTTCAGTTTCTACAACAATAAATCTTCGTACCGAGTGTGCAGAAAGATTTATTCCAATTTGAATATTAAACTATTACTTTTGTCGTCGCATTGATTACGCAGGGTGACCGCGAAGCCTTTTTAGTTCAGTTAATCTACTTTAAAGAAAAGGCTTATGTACTACTTTAAGAATAGTTTACCGTCTTGCAAAACATTGCTTCCCGTTTTCACAGGAGATAAGATACTTCACAGCAATACTTCCTACAATTCTAGCTACTCATTTTATTACTTCATTCCTTTTATATTTTTCTTTACAAATAGCCTTTATAAGTTTCAAGTATATTGTATCACTCTTTTTTTTACCAAAAATCATTTTACTACCACTTTAATACGAATTGCTTATGCGTTCTTCCAACCACTAACCTTGCTAAAGGAAGAACCCGAAACGCACAAGCATCTCGGACACTGTTACACGAACGGAGAAGTTGAACCACCTTAGTAAGAAGATGGTCAAGACTGTCATTCCTTTGCGCTATTCCGTGGTGTACAAGCGTTGAGGAATGAAAAAATAGCTTGATTTTTATACATCAAGGGTTTCAAGAATGGTTAATTCCTGCAGATTCAACACGTACAAGAGCAAAGAAGAGAGTATAGAACTCAAGAGAACGAAGAATTTGCTCAAATACAGGTTGAAAGAGTCTCGATTCCTCATTCTCTTGCGCTTGTCCGTCATGCACAAGCGAAAGGGAATGGAACAAAATGTATGATTATCAGGGGTGTCTTGCAATGAAATTGGATATAAAAATTGGATATAAAAAATTGGATATAATTATTTATTAAAAAATTAAATTTATTAAAATGGCAACTTTTCCAACAAAAGAAAGTTTATTGAATCTTTATTTCATCAGGGCTTATGCGCACATATTTATTGCGGCTAACCTATTAAGATTCTTAGTTAGCGTTGAAAATAAGACAGAATTGACTACTAGTTTTGAAGGATGGAATGAGTTTTATCCAAAGGCAACTAGTCCTTCTTCAAAAACTGAAGATAATGTAGCAAACAAAAATATATGGATGGAAAGAATGTTGGCAGTACTTAGAAAGATATTTGCCGACATTGCAAATAGTGTATTGACACCTACCGATAGGGCAATCCTATTGATTCCTATTTTGGGAGGGGCGCATCCTTATGTTCCAATGCCAGATTGTTGGCCAATTGGTTCTGTGAAGTCCTCTTCGAGATTAGCACTCGTCATCTCTTATATTGATAGTATTACAGGAAGGAAAGCCAAACCTTATGGTGTAAAGGGTTGCGAAATTTGGTATAAAATTGGAGGATTGGAACCTGTTTCCTTATCAGAGATGACCTATTTGCAAACTATCACAAAGACTCCTTTTGTCATTGACTACGATGGCACACAGGGTGGTCTGAAAGTATATTTTTGGATTCGTTGGATTGATGGTAAGAATAAAGGCAAATGGAGTCCTTGTATTTCTGGAACTATTCTGCCATAAGGACTGCATATAGTTGTTAGTGGTTAGGTGTTAGTTGTTAGGAAGGATAAGAATGAATCGTAATTGATCATTTGTAATTGATAATTGAAAAGGCGTTCTGATTTAGCAAGGTATCAGAACGCTTTTTTTGTAAATAGTCGAGGCAATTTCTCGATATCTTCAAGATTTTGGGAATTAGCATTTCTAAGATGATTGTTCTAATAAGGAGAGCTAATAAAATAAATTGAGAAGCTTATGTCATAAGTATGTATATTTTTATTTAAAACTTAGAACTTAAAACTTATTACGTACAACTTCCTAATCCCTATTAAGATTCCCTTTCTGAAATTTGCAGTCTGTTCCAAATGTATAAATAAGGCGATTTGTATAAAGAAATCTGCAAAACTATTTTTTGGTTGCGTTTCCGGTAACGATGCCGTAGATTTTTTTATCTTTTTATAAAGTAACATCTACATTTACAAATTGAAATTTATGCTTTTTATCATTTATTTTGATGGAAGTATGTTTTCTTATTAACGATTGTATTGTTAAATACTTATTTGTTATGAAAAGATTGCAAACGCTTGTTTCTTCAAATGCTCCACCTTCATAGTAAGGCTTTGGCAAATTTTTACCTCATTGTATCGTTCATCTCTATTTTCTTGATGGGAAATAGAGTTTTATCATTTAAAATTTTTTTAAAAAGTTTTTTAATTAAACGCGTAATATGAAAAAGTACATTTCACAAGCAGGCTGGCATGTTTTCAGCCTATTTATTTGTCTAGCACTCGGCATCTTGAGTGCAAATGCACAGTCAAC
>CANCKV010000011.1 GCA_947378615.1 Chitinophagaceae bacterium
CTTTTTCAAAACGAAGAAAAAGAAATGCGTGCAAGCGAATTGGTTATTGCAAATAAGGAACTGATTTTTCAGTATGAGGAGAAAGAAAAGCGTGCAAACGAACTGAATATTGCTAACAAGGAGTTGATATACCAACAACAGGAAAAGGAAAAGCGGGATAATGAATTAAAAATCGCTAATAAGGAACTTATTTTTCAAAATGAAGAAAAAGAAAAACGGGCGGACGAATTGATTATTGCCACTATTGAAATGGAATTTCAAAATGAGAAAAAAGAAGTGGAACGATTAGAAAACGAAAAGAAGCTCGTTCGGGCACAGCAATTAGGAAAAATGGGAAGTTGGGAATTTGATTTTCTAACTAACATCATGAAAGTATCAGAAGAGGGGGGGAGGATTTATGGGTTCCATGATAATCAAGACAACCTTTCTGCTGATTCATGGAAAAATATTGTTCATCCAAAAGATTTGGAAAATGCATTAGCTGCTATTGGAAATTCAAAATTAAACAAGGAAGAGACAGCTAGCCACAACTATCGTATTCTAAATAGAGATGGATCAACAAAATATATTTATGCAGAAAGCAAATGTGAACTCGACTCTTCAGGCAATGTAATTGGCTTATATGGTATTATGCAGGATGTTACAGAAACGAAAATTGGCGAATTAGACCGTAACAGGATTACGAATGATTTGATTCATAGAAACAAGGATCTTGAACAATTCACATATTTTGTTTCGCACAATCTACGTTTACCTATTGCCAATGTAATGGGTATTGCTAAAGCACTTCAGTCTGTTCGACTTAATCCGGAAAGGGAAGTGAAATTGAAAGAATATCTTGCCTCCTCTGCCTTAGAATTGGATTTAGTTATCAGAGACCTTAATCATATATTAGTAGTTCGTGGAGATTTTGCAGTCGAAAAAGAAATAATTGTTTTTGAGGATTTGCTAAAAGAAGTGAAACAGGGGATTGGCAGTCTATTGACTGAAAATGAGATACAAATCAAGGCTGTTTTTGAAGAAATAGTCTCTATTAAAACTGTAAAAAGATACTTGTATAGTATATTTTACAACCTTGTTTCGAACAGTATCAAATATAGGCAACCTGAGACTCCTCTTATGATTGAAATTACAAGCAAGAGAAAGGATAATACAATTGAATTGTCTTTTAAGGATAATGGTCTTGGAATTGATCTTGTGAGAAATGGCGATCATGTATTTGGATTATACAAACGATTTCATCTGCATGTGGAAGGGAAAGGGATGGGATTATACATGGTAAAAGAACAAGTTGAGGCATTAGGAGGTCACATTTCACTTACAAGTGAGGTTGGTATTGGCACCGAATTTAAGATTGAGTTTCATAAGAATTTGTAGAGTCTTATCGAAAATAAATACCCCACATCAATCAAGACATGAAGTATTCATTTAAAAAGAGAGGCAAATGTCAATTTATAATTATCCACATCTCAAAGACACAACAGAACTCAATGTGCTTACACCGGCAGCATTCACTATGAAGAAATAGAAATGATAAATTGTACCACTCACTAATCCCCTAAACTGTTTGAAACGTGATTGGTTCAAATCAAAAATGATGTTGCTAGTGATACCTGCAGGAATTATTAACTGTCCACCCGCAGTAAATCCTACGCCATCAGGTAGTAAATCGGCACTTACAATACATCCATATTTATAATTTTTTCCAAATGAATCACATAAGGCAAACATTTCACCGTCGGCAATATCTCTTCCCACGACAACTCCTGTCGGTTGTGACGGTTTTACCGCACTTACTCGGGTAGTGCTTGTGGGCTTGTACCCTCCCAATTCTACAATAATAGCATCTCCCTCTGCTTTTTTATCTACATAATTGGCAATGTCATTCATTGCCTTTAATGACACCCTATGTGCTATGTCATAAGCACCTTTCTGTGCAACTCCACCTGTTTTATAGGCCAAATAAGTAGATTTTTCCTCTTTTTCAATTGCATCCAATTGAATGTCTGTTAAAGGTGGATCTGTAAATACTAAGGCTGAGGTTTTCATTGATGTTTTCATTCTTCCAAAACTCAATAAAAAGGGATTCCCTTTCTTTTTTCTATACTCCCGACCACATTTTGAATCCATAATTTATTCTTTAAGAAATGATATTCTGATAGGCTCAAAAGTTGTATCTAATAAGTATTTACACTTTAATAGAAGTGTATTACAGAACAAGACTTATTATTCAAATTATCGATACATTCACACACAAAAGCAAATTAATAAAGTGCTCAGTGATTATATTTTTTGTCCTATCAATTGAAATAATATTTTTCAGATATGCAATTCACTACTTACTAATTTAAAATAATCACATTTTTTTTGACCAACCTTGTTCAGAGGTCAGGCTCCCTTGCTTTTGCTATGATGAAGGGTGTTCTGAGCTAGTTCTACCATGCCGTTCCATTTTGCAATGGAGCTCAGTGCTTAATCTCCCTTGACTATTAAAATAGAAAGGTAGTTCAGGGCTTGTTCTACCATGCTTTTGCTTCGACCAAGGTAGCTCGGAGCCTGTTCTCCCTTATGTTTGCTTCGAACAAGGTTGTCCTGTGACTGAACACCTTTGCTCAGAAGAGAATCAAGCTTGCTCGACTTCCGGGGAATACTAGTCGATTAAAAATGAATTATTTTGAATTGAGTAAAAGGATTTGTAAATAGTCAGGGTGGTGTATGAGCAGAATTTTCAATATACTGCAAGTTGATAATATATCTATGAGGAAGGTGAAATGCAATTGTTTGAGCGTATAAAATAAAAAATTGAGCAGCTTGTGAATTGACAAGATTTGAACTGATACCCCAATAAAAATGAGGAGTAACAAAACTGTGATGTGAAGAAATCGTAATCCTTAACATAAACCTTGTATTTATTGAGAAACAATTTGTAAAAGGATAGATAGAATCCCTCTTATCAATCAATTCGTTGACGAAGGTCGCTTAACTTTTTTGTAACTACAATATAATCTTCTGCACATTTGGTACTAAGATAAGTTGTAGTAGAAACTTTAAAAGTCCTTTTGATTGAGATTGAGATTTTTGATTACAAAGTTTGGGGAGAAGATGTTGAGCATAAATCACATCTCATAGTCTTCAAGTTCATTTATCCCGACTCTTAGGCAACTTTTGAAACACATCATTTTAATATGATAAAATTAAGAAAGATAACACTTACGGCAACCCTATATAAGATATATTTGCGGCTTAATAGCACCTAATTAAGGCATATTCATGGTTAATAAAAAATTTCAGGTTTGGCTTCCTTTGTTGTTTTCAGTGTTGATGATACTTGGAATGATTATCGGCTATCAATTACATGACAAAACGAATAGTACATTTTTTATGGGCAGTGGAAAGAAGAACTCTGTTCAAGAAGTGATGGATTTAATAAAGGAGAGATATGTTGATGCTGAGAAAGTTGATAGTGTAAGTCAGATTGTTATTGATAATCTATTATCACATCTTGATCCTCATTCGATTTATATTCCTTCCAAATATCTCAGTGATGCAAATCAAGATTTATTAGGAAACTTTCAAGGGATTGGAATAGAGTATCAAGTGTTTAACGATACTGTAAATGTGATAAACGTAATTAACGGTGGACCAGGACAACAAGCAGGCTTAAAAACTGGAGATTTATTGATAAAGGCAAATGATACTATTTCCTTAACTGGCACTCAAGCTAATGCTGAAAAAATTAGAACAACACTTCGAGGTATCGCAGGTTCAAGTGTGAAAATAACCTATTTACGTAATGGGAAAGCAGGTCAAGTGACAATTATTAGGGGAAATATTCCTATACCAACTATTGACGCTTCTTACATAATTGCACCTCAAATTGGATATATCAAACTAAATAAATTCGGGGATAGAACCTATGAAGAGTTTATGCAGAACTTAGAAAAATTGCAGAAGCTTGGCATGAAAAAGTTGATACTTGATTTAAGAGGGAATGGTGGTGGTCTTGTTTCAGAGGCAACTGCAATAGCTGACGAGTTTTTGGATGGAGATAAATTGATAGTTTATACGGAAGGTAATCAATCGCCTCGAAATGATTATAAATGTAAAAAGGAGGGACTTTTTGAATCGGGGTCATTAGCCGTTTTAATTGATGAGGGGTCTGCAAGTGCAAGTGAGATATTAAGTGGCGCTCTACAGGACTGGGATCGTGCAACAATTATTGGAAGAAGGAGTTTTGGAAAAGGTTTAGTTCAACAACAGTTTCAATTAAGTGATGGAAGTGCTGTCCGTCTGACAATAGCTCGATATTTCACACCTTTGGGAAGAAATATTCAAAAATCCTATTCCAATAAATCAAAAAAAGATTATGATGAGGAAATTGCAAACCGTTTTCATAATAGTGGGGTAATTGATAGTAATTTCAATAAAGGGAAGATTTTTAAAACGCCTGCAGGTCATATTGTATATGGAGGAGGGGGGATTACTCCTGATATTTTTGTGCCATTAGATAGCTCAAAGTCAACAATTGCTTATACTAAATTATTTTTTCGAAATACACTTACAAATTTTGTATATCATTATTATCTTGCAAATAGGGGTAATTTTGAGCAAACAAAATCAGTTTCTCAAGTACTACAAAAGTTTCAACCTGGTGAAGTTGAGTGGAGGGCATTCAGTAATACCACAAAACAACAAGACGGAATTGATGTTTCAGAAATTACAGAGGATGAAAAGAAGTCAATTTTGCAGAGGATGCAAGCCTTAATGGCAAGACAGATTGCAAATAACGAAGGATACTATGAAGTTGCTAATAATTCGGATCGAACTGTACAAAAGGCTTTGAATGTGTTAGGCAAATTCTAACTACAATTTTTAAATCAATTATTTAATATATTATTCAAATTAAATGAATTTTTCTTTCTTTAAAAAAGCACCCGTCAAACCCAACCTTTCATTTTTGGGAGTAGATATGCATTCTCATTTATTGCCTGGAATTGATGATGGATTAAAAACGGTTGAACAAACAGTTAGCTTTATCAGGGAACTGCATGAAATGGGATATCAAAAATTTATTTGTACACCCCATATTTTAAACGGTGTACATAATAATACTCCTGAAAAAATTGAGGCTGCCTTACAAATAGCTAGAAGTGCAATTATAGAAGCTGAAATTCCTGTCACTATCGAAGCGGCTGCAGAATATATGATTGATGATTCATTCGAAAATTTATTGAAGGCTGACTCAAAACTACTCACATTTGGTAAGAATTACATATTAATTGAGATGTCCTATCTCGCAATGCCATTTAATATTTATGAAGTCTTGTTTGAACTTCAAATAAGAGGCTATCAGCCAATACTTGCTCATCCTGAACGTTATAATTTTTATCATAACGATTTTAAAAGATATGAGGAGATGAGGGATAGGCAGATACTTTTTCAAATAAATCTTCTGTCATTATCAGGTTATTATGGTAAAGAGGTTAAAAAAATTGGAGAAAAGCTAATTGAGGCTAACATGGTTGAATTTATAGGTCTAGATATGCATCATGAAGCACATCTTCAAATGACAAAAGATTTTACAAGCACAAAAGCATTCTATGATTTAGTAGAAAAAATTCCATTACTTAATAAGACATTACTATAAAAAATATTTAATTGCAATTATTGATTAATGCTGTATTAATGTTAAATGAAATATTGTTTTAAAGAGTTTTAGCATTCAGCTTTAGACAAAGGTTTTTGATACTCTATCAATAAATAAATATTTAATTCATGAGTATTTCTGATTTGAGAATAGTTTTTTTGGGTACACCTGATTTTGCGGTTGCTTCATTAGAAGCTCTAATTGAAGCAGGGTGTAATATCGTTGGTGTCGTTACATCGCCTGATAAACTTGCAGGCAGAGGAATGAAATTGACGGAGAGTGCTGTAAAGAAATATGCTGTTGAAAAAGGCTTAACTATATTGCAACCTGAAAAATTAAAGAATCCTGCTTTTATTGATGAATTGAAAAACTTAAAGGCAGACATACAAATTGTTGTTGCATTTCGAATGTTGCCAGAAATAGTTTGGAATATGCCTTTGTTAGGTACAATTAATGTTCATGGTTCACTTCTTCCTCAATATAGGGGGGCTGCCCCAATTAATTGGGCAGTTATAAATGGAGAAAATCAAACAGGGGTAACTACTTTTAAATTGCAACATGAAATTGATACAGGTGATATTTTAATGCAGACGGAGATTCCGATTTCTGAAAATGAAAATGCAGGTGAACTTCATGACAAAATGATGCTGATTGGTGCTAATACGCTTGTAAAAACTTTAAAAGGCCTTCTTGATGGAAGTGTACAACCTACGAATCAAAATGACTCAATTGTCATCAATCGAGCCCCTAAAATATTTACAGAAACATGTAAGATAGATTGGCATAAATCGATAGAAACTGTTTACAACCATATTCGGGGATTGTCACCATATCCAGCTGCATTTACATTTATTAATGGTAAAAAATTAAAGATATTTTCTAGTCTTAAAGAAAATGGAGATATAGCAAATAATGAGGTAGGTGAATTTGTGACAGACTATAAGACTTTTTTGAAATTCAATTGTACAGATGGTTATATCGTTGTGACTGATTTGCAGTTGGAAGGAAAAAAAAGAATGAAAACAGAAGAGTTTCTAAGAGGTTTTCGTGAGGAAAAAGCTTAATTGCAATTTCTTACGCTTGTTGATTATTAAATTTATTTTCATTTAGTGCAATGTTTTTATTTTTTATTAAAGAAAAAAGACTCACATTCAATTCAAATCCTATTAGAAGAATGAGAGAGTTAAGATTGATTAATAATAGTAGAATTAACACGGTACCTATCGAACCATATACTTTATTATAACTAGCAAAGTGATTTACCCAATAACTAAAAAGTATAGTGGTTATTAATGTAAGTGTAGTAGCGAGAATTGAACCGGGTGTGATTAGTGGCCATCTCTTTTTTACTGATGGACCAAATTTGTAAATAACGCCAATCCCATAAAAAAGAAAGCAAACAAGAATAATCCATCTCACTGCATTCCACCACTCTAGTTTAGCTCTTTTTTTCATGTGAAAGAGTCCCTTTAATATAGTCGCAAACTGATTTTGTCCTATTAATAATGTAGTTGAGGCGATAACTAATAATATCAACATAGAA
Organism: Chitinophagaceae bacterium; assembly: GCA_947378615.1. Lineage (GTDB taxonomy): Bacteria > Bacteroidota > Bacteroidia > Chitinophagales > Chitinophagaceae > Parasediminibacterium. The sequence goes on from CANCKV010000011.1 coordinate 7,191, forward strand.
GTAAGTACGATTGCCCTCCATCTCTTGTGGAGAAAGAATACCCTGTTTTCCATTATAGACTTATCAAATGTCCTAATTATTCCCATCATGGCATTTGATGAATAGAAAATAAGCAAAACAAAGCCAAAAGAGAATACTCCCACATGCTTGACTAGTAAGTCTTTTAAAATGTTTTTTATTAAAAGATAGGTATTTGAATTGGGAGAAATGTCCTTAAATAAACTCAATATTTGCGATTCAAACTTATCTGAATCTGGAAGATATGGTATGATTGAAAATAAAAATAATAAGGCAGCAGGTAGTGCCATCACTAAGTTGAAAGAAATAGAGGCTGCTCTTTCATTTAAACCCACTTTTCTAACTTGTCGAAAAAAAGAGATCATTACATCATAAAACTTCACTTCTGAATAACCAAAAAATGAGACGTTTTTACTTATTCTTATAATCGAAGAAATAGGAGGGATGCTAGTAATGATTTTTTCAAACTTTGTCACTTTTGTTCAGATTGTTTTTTTGAAAGATAAATATTTAAGGCTTGCTGATATTGTTTTGCATATTGACTATGCTCGGCAAAATTGCTACTGAAATTACTATAGCCGCTAAAATCAGCCTTTGCTACAAAGTATATATAAGAAGTTGTTGGCGTATTAATTACAGCATCTATCGTACTCACTGATGGTGTGCAAATTGGTCCAGGAGGCAATCCTTTTTTCTTATAAGTATTATAGGGGGATTCTACACTCAAATGCTGAAATAGAATTCTTTTTAGGGCAAAATTCTTCAGAGCAAATTTGATCGTAGGATCTGCACCCAAATTCATTCCCTTTTGAAGTCTGTTGATATAGACACTTGCAATCTTTCCTTTATCTTCCTCCTTATTGGTCTCTTCTTCTACAATTGAAGCAATCGTTATTATTTCTTTCGGGGTATATCCCAATGACTTTGCTTTTTCTACTCTATTATTTTCCTGCCAGAATTGATCGCTTTCCGATTTTAGGCGGTTCATTATTTTACGTAATGAAGTACCCCAATAAAAAGTATATGTATTTGGAATGATAATACTTGCAAGATTATTGCTGTCAATATTATAGGCAGAAAGTGAGTCATTATTAGAAAAGAAACCTAACGCTGAAATTGAATCCGTAGAAAAGCTTTTTCCAATCAATCTTGCAAATTCCTCGTTTGTCCGAAACTTATTGATAATAAGTTTTACCTGTACCTGTTTGTTATTTCTTATCATTCTTACAATGGTCAGAAGATTGTCATTTTTCTTAATTTCATATTTGCCTGATTTTATCTTATTCCACAAATTAAATTGGTTACCTAACAACCCAAATGCCCAAACATATTTAATGATCTTTTTTTCTGATAATAAATTGACAAGTTCTTCTTTGTTATTTTGTCCTTCTTCGATAACAAATGACTTTGACTTTTCAGAAAAAGCGGTGGCAGGCGCAAATACTAGATATAATGTAGATGCAATCACGGTAATTAATAATAAAACAATGATAACTTTAAGTCTTCTCATAAAGTAAATAAACAAAAATCCCCGTTAAGTTTAGTACTCAGCGGGGATTGATAAGGTTAATTTGAAAATTATTTGGTTGGATGTGCAGGTGCAGTAGTATTAACTTTTTGCAAAAGTGAATTATCTACGGTAGTACTACCTCCTTTTAAGAACAAAGTTGAGGTTAACGCCAAAAGAGCAATAATCCCGGCAAATAACCAAGTACCCTTTTCCAATACATCAGTTGTTTGCTTCACACCCATCGTATTGTTGCTCAATCCGCCAACATTACCTGATAACCCACCTCCCTTAGGATTTTGAACTAATACTACAAATCCTAATGCCACTGAGGCCAATACAATTAATACTAAAAATAAATATACCATAATGTAATTTTAAATTCCTTTGAGTTGCTGAATTTTGGTTGCAAAATAAGTGGATTTTTGAGGATCTAAAAAACTTAATTTTATATACAGCTGAATTGCCTTATTTACCTTGCCTTGTTTAATGAAAACATCTGCCATTGTCTCAGTAACAATTTCCCTTGCTTCAAGGGAAGTTTTCGCAATATTCATGATCGCTTTTTCAAGTTCAGGATCTGTTCCCAAGTCCTGAGGATTCGGATCTTGTTTTTTGATTTGTTTCAACCAATCAGTAAAGCGCCTCATTTGAAGCGTAAGTTTATCTTGCTTTACTTTAGTCAAATCAATTTTTATTCCTTGAGAAGCAAAGTAATCTATCGTATGATGATGATGTTCATTCTCAAATTCAAGCTTTGCATTTTCTTCTATTGGTTTCTTAAAGTCTTCCACTTGATTAGAAATTATTGAAGAAATGTTATTTACATATTCTGTGTTATCGGCTTCTTCTTCAATATTTTTATTTGAATAAGCTTCACTTATTGAAACTGCATCACTCAAAGAATGAGTTGTTTCTTGATTAGACACTGAATCTGAAAATCCCTTGAATGTGTAGGTTGGGATTATGCTTGTACTAGCAATTAGACTTTCTTGCTCAACCTCTTTTATTTTTTCAATAATTGGTGGTAAAACCTCTACAGTAGGAGTCGCTTCATGAATTGAATGTAAATCACCTTCTAATTCGACTTCTGTAATTGGTTCTGAATGATACTTGTTTAAATCCAAATGAGAAATTAGACTTTCCGCATCAATCCCTTCTAGATTGAAATTGCTAGTAGGATGATGAATTTCTTGATTGTCTAATTCAATTTTAGGCTCTTCCCTTGATGGCATAGAAACATAAACAGAAGATGATTCTTTGCTAATTACACTCTTGTCTGTTTCGGAAGTCTCTTGTATTTTTTCAATTACTTCTTCTTTAAAAGGATTTACTTCATATTCTGCATTCTGATGTATTGGAACAAATTCCATTTCAGAAAAAGATGGCTTTTCAAACATCTTTTCTTCTTCCTTATTTCTAAAGGAAAAAGTTGGAATATTATGTTTCGGCAATTCTACTGCAATTGGTTCCTCTAAAATATTAGGAAACGTTGGCAAATCACCTTCAAAAGAGTAATCGGTAACTAAATCATGTCCAAGAGGAAGTTCCTCAGTAGCTGATACTTTTGATTTTCCATCAAAAAGTTGTTTTACAACATCGAGAGTAGGTACCTCAATCGTGTTCTCTTTGTTTGAAAAAAGAGAATTGTAATCAAAAACACTTTCGCCATTTTCATTTTTAGTTTGTCCCTCCTTTGAAACTTTAAGTGGGACATTTAAATGCTCGTTGAGCTCATCTAAATCAATTGGTTGAAAAAGATTATTTGAGCCAAGTAAAGAAGTAGGAAATATATTTTCTTCCTCAGTTTCTTTTTGTTTTTCGATGGGCTCTGGTTCTACAAGCTTTAAGTCAGGAACAGATACTTCTTTCTCTGTAATTAAATAATTTAGCCATGCCTGATTACTAAAGTATAGAGACGTTTTTTGTAGCTGATACTGATAATTAAAGCTGCTATCCCTTTTTTGTTTTAGTGCCAATAGAAATTGAGCAGGTGAAAAATAGGGATACTCTTTCACTATTGCTGCTATTTCATCAACATGAGTATTTGATAAATTTCTATTTCCTGTGATGTTATATAATACCGCTTCAGATGTCATTATGGGTTAAAAATATATAAAAATTACCAATTAGAAAAAATACGATTAAAAATTTCGTCAGTTAGTGTCCTAAGCATCTCGTCATGAAGACTTGTTTCTGCTTGTTGTAAAGATAAATTTGCAGAAAAGTCAAAGTTACGGCTGATATCATATTCATCCGTTTTATTTTCTACAGTATTCTTTACAATCAAGTGAACACCTACCGTCAACCGGTTTCCTGTAGCCTGAGTTGCTGAGATTGAGGCTGTAGAAACAGAGTATTCTGAGATGTATCCACTTATCTGCAAATTTGCATCGTCATTATTTGTTCTTGAAAGTTTTGTTTGACCAACGATTTTTTGCTGAATTTTATCAGTAAGTTGAGGACTTAGCTGAGGATTAATATACCTAGCCTTGTTTTCAAAGAATCCAATTTTAATGGTCTTTATTTTAGTATAATCAATCGAAACATCCTTAAATGAGTAAATGCCACAAGAACAAATCGTAGTTGTCATAAAAACAACGATTAGCCAATATATCCATGCATTTCTGTATTTAACCCAACTTAACTTCATCTACTAATAATTAGGGAACCATTTTTTTAAATAAGTTTGAAATTGTCAATCAATTATAATCCCAATAGATTACAAATCATCTATATCATATTCTTTCAACTTCCTATATAATGTCCTTTCGCTGATTCCCAATTCAATGCTTGCATCTTTACGTTTCCCTTTATGCTTTTTTAATGCTTTGATGATGAGTTCTTTTTCAATCACCATAATATTTAATTCTTCTTCTATTTCTTCATGCTGAAATAATTCATCATCCTTTAATAACACAGGATGACCTGAGGCTGTTTGAATAAAAGAAGGTTGATTGGATGAAATGGGTTGCATCCCTTTTGAAGGGGATAAGACTGATGTAGATTCTGTATTAGGAGTATGGAAATCACTCATCAAGTTTTCTTTTGCAAAATTTGCAGCATGACTTGTTAATGAAGGATTTTGTAATATTTCCACAAACATTTTTTTCAATTCAGTCACGTCTTTCTTCATATCAAAGAAAAGCTTATACAAAATTTCTCTTTCATTAGCGAATTCACTTTGATGACCCGCCTCACTCGCAAGCATCGGCATTCTGTTTGCCATCCTTTCTGGCAAAAACTTCTTTAAGGCAATTGCGTTGATTACATTACTTGTACTGAGTACAGAAATCTGTTCAGCTAGGTTTTTTAATTCCCTTACATTACCTGGAAAAGGATGATTGATAAGCAAGTTTTTGGCTTCTTCATCCATCTGAACTGGACTAGTCTTATATTTTTCTGCAAAGTCAACCACAAACTTTCTGAATAGCAATAGAATATCTTCTTTTCTGTCTCTTAATGCAGGCATTCTGATAGGTACTGTGCTCAAACGGTAATATAAATCTTGTCTGAAACGCCCTTTTTCTGCAAACTCTAACAACTCCCTATTCGTAGCTGCAATTACACGGACATCTGTTTTTTGAACTTTTGATGAACCAACCCGGATGAATTCACCTGTCTCTAATACCCTTAGTAATCTTGCTTGAGTTCCTATCGGCATTTCCCCAATCTCATCCAAGAAAATTGTACCTCCACTAACTGTTTCAAAATAGCCTTTTCGCCCATCAACGGCACCTGTAAAAGCCCCCTTTTCATGTCCGAACAATTCACTATCAATGGTACCTTCGGGTATTGCCCCACAGTTTAGAGCGATAAAAGGATTATGTTTTCTAGAAGAGGTTGCATGAATAATTTGTGAAATTACTTCCTTACCTACTCCACTTTCTCCAACTACTAATACGGTGAGGTCTGTTGCGGCCACCTGAACTGCAGTATTTAATGCAAAGTTCAATGCAGGTGCATTACCAATAATTCCGAATCTGTTCTTTATACTTTGTAAATCCATCTCTCTTTTAATTTATAATTATTAATTGAGAATTGATATTTCTATATTAGTTTAATAAAATTATCAATTTTCAATCATACATTAGTTTACTATCTCACCTATCAATGTTGCCCTTGTGTAGTCTTTTATTTTTACCATTGCATAATCTCCAATTTTAAAGTTGAAATTACCCTTTGCAAACACAACTGACTTATTTTGTTCGCTCCTTCCTGACCAATCTAAGTCACTTTTTTTACTATTCCCTTCTATTAATATCTTAAATGTCTTACCTAGATCTTTATGGTTCCCTTTAGCCGATAATACCCCTTGCATATCTACTACTTCTTGTAATCTTCTTTTCTTTACATCGAGGGGAACATCATCTTCAAACCTCTTAGCGGCCAATGTGCCAGGACGTTCGCTATAGAAATACATATAACTCATGTCGTAACCACAATATTCCATTGCACTCAATGTTTCTTGATGATCTTCTTCTGTCTCTGTACAAAATCCTGTAATGATGTCAGCAGTAATCGTACATGTGGGAAGTAATTCTTTAATCCTATCTACTTTCGCCAAATACCATTCCCTAGAGTAAGTTCTGTTCATTAATTGAAGTAAACGGGTACTTCCACTTTGTATAGGAAGATGAATATGCTTACAAACATTATCGTATTTTGCCATTACGAATAACACCTCGTCTGTAATGTCTTTTGGATGAGAGGTGCTGAAACGAATTCTTAATTCTTTATCAATTTGCGCTACTGATTCCAATAAGTCCGCAAAAGTTATATTAGTGCCATTTTCTTCGTCATACCAATAATAGCTATCCACGTTTTGACCTAAAAGGGTTATTTCTTTAAATCCTCTATCAAAAAGGTCTTTTGATTCTGCAATAATAGAATGTGCATCCCTACTTCTTTCTCGACCTCTTGTAAATGGTACTACACAAAAACTACACATATTATTGCAACCACGCATGATGGAAACAAATGCACAAACTCCATTAGAATCCAATCGGATTGGTGATATATCTGAGTACGTTTCATCTCTACTCAATAATACATTTACTGCTTTTTGACCGGTTTCTGCTTGTTGAATAAGGGAAGGCAAACTTCTGTAGCTGTCAGGACCTATAACAAGATCAACTAATTTTTCTTCTTCAAGTAATTTGTTTTTAAGACGTTCTGCCATACATCCTAAAACGCCTACTAAAACACCTTTATTGGCTTCTTTTAGTTTTCTAAATTCAGTCAGTCTCTTTCTAACTGTAGCTTCAGCTTTTTCTCTGATCGAACAAGTGTTAACAAAGATTAATTCTGCATCTTCAAGATTTTTTGTAGCGCCATACCCATTACTATTAAGTATTGACGCCACAATTTCTGTATCAGCAAAATTCATTGCACAACCATAGCTTTCAATATAAAAGTATTTTTTATAAACACTTTTTACTTCACTTTCAGGTGAATATGCTTCTCCCTGTCTTACTTCATTGTGAATCTTATCAGTATCTGTCAATTCCATCGATAGCTTGTAAAAATATTATTTGTAAAATGAAATAATTTGAAAATGAAACATGTTAGCATTTCAAAATTTAAGCGGATTATTTGTTTATTAAATCCGAATCCTTTCATTATCATTATAAGCCTGCGAATGTAAAGAAAATAATGTCACTTTGGCAGCATAAGCACTACGAAATACGCAAACAATTACATTTGCGACCATAAAATGCAATTATGTACAGATTTTTTATCTATTTATTGGTAACTCTTTTTACGATTAACATTATAGCTGCACAGGATATTCCCATAAAGCCAATTATAATAGAGACTGCTAAAACAATAAAAAAAGAAGCAGATACAGTAAAATGGAATATAAAAAGGGGGGGACTTGTTAACTTTACTCTTTCTCAGGGTTCATTAAGCAATTGGGCAGCGGGGGGGGATAATTTTTCCCTTTCAATTAGTTCTTACTTTAATTATTTTTATTATTATCAAAAGCAACGGTTTTCTTGGGATAATAATGTTGATGTTAATTTAGGATTTGTTCAAACAACAAGCATTGGAGGAAGGAAAAATGATGACCGTTTTGATTTCTTAAGCAAATTAGGCTATAAGATGGATACAACGGGAAAGTGGTTTTTATCGACTCTTTTTGACTTCCGTTCTCAGTTTTTTGATGGTTATACCTATAATAAAAACATAGGTACTTTTTCTTCCTCATTTTTATCACCTGCTTATTCACTTCTTTCTTTGGGTTTTGATTATAAGCCAAGACATAATCTTTCCGTTTTCATTTCACCTTTAACATCTAGGTTGGTTATTGTATTAAATAATCAACTTTCTAGAGTAGGTGCTTATGGGATAGATACAGGAAAACATATAAAAAATGAAGTAGGTGCTTTTACTACTATCAATTATATGAACAGTTTTGACAAGAATGTTACTTATAAAGGTAGGTTAGATTTGTTTTCTAATTATATAGATCATCCACAAAATATAAACGTGTTTATGACTAATCAGTTTTCTTTTAAAATCAATAAATACTTTAGTGCTACCTACAGTCTAGATTTTATTTATGATGATAATGTTAGAATTTTTGGTGCTAAGGGAAATTCAGCAGCCCTTCAAACGAAGAGTTTGATAGGAATAGGATTCTTGAAGCGACTAGACACTAAAAGGACTCTTCTGCATCCTGTTCATTAAAGATGGAAACCATGATTTCTATAAATGGATTTAAACAAAGCTATTAATCACTAAAATAATGATTCGACTTTAATTCATTTTACATCATTTGTTTTAGACTTAACAGCCATATAAAATTCTCAAAACGCATTGTCATTGTATTCAAATTACTTATTGGTAGTACTGAAATATTTTTGAATTTGATTTAATGCTTTGATTTGATAGCAATTCTCTTCAGATAAAGGCTTTTCAAAGAATCCGATGACTTGAGGAAATTGGGCAGCTTTTAATTTGTCAATTGAATCAATCGATGAAGTTACCATAACTACAAAAATAGGAGGAAGTGTATCATCTTTTTGAATCTCCTCCAAAAATTGCCATCCATCCATTACAGGCATGTTGATGTCGAGAAGAACCAAATATTCGCTTTGAGAGCCCTTTAAATTTTGTAATATTTCAATGGCAGACTCGCCATTCAATGCTGAATAGGGTGATTTAGTTAAATTTGTATAAGACAAAATCTCAGTATGAAGAAATATTACTATATCACTGTCGTCAACTATTAAAAATTCTAATTTCATCCGATTGAGCTATTATAAAGGTTATCACTAAAATCTAATATTATACAAGTATAATGAAAAATTGCTTAGTATTAAAAAAAAATCACTTGAAGACCAATTTATTTTCTCTGTTATTAATGAATAAATTATTTATTTTAATCTTTTAGAAGGCTAAGTCTTCTAAAAGAAAACAAAATTATGAGACAGGTAAAATATGTTTGACATGCAATTATTCAGAGGCTAAAAACTCTTTGTTTATAAAGTCAACCACTTTTATCATATTTTTAGTTTCTTCATAAACCTTTAGTTGTCTGTCGGCACCTGTTCCTTTCTCAAGCATTTTTTCGATATACTTAATGAAATGACGACTCCCTAATTCATCTATTACATCATCCACAAAATCGAGAAGTTCAAGAATAAGTCTTCTTGTAGGTACTTCAAGTTCTTTTCCAAAATCAATCATACTTCCCTCTATACCATACCTGCTAGCCCTCCATTTATTCTCGTTAATCAATGCTCGTTGATAAATAATAAAATTCAAGTTTTGATTCCTAAGCTTATATAATTTGGCACAAATTGCTTGGAAAAGAGCAGCTATTGCCATCGTTTCATTAATGGTAAGCGGTACATCACATACCCTAAATTCAATTGTATTAAAAAATGGATGTACGCGCATATCCCACCAAATCTTTTTAGCATTATCAATACAATTTGTTTTAATAAGTAGGTTAATGAAGTTGTCATAAGCCTCGATACTTTCAAAATATTCAGGAATACCTGTTCGTGGAAAC
>CANCKV010000012.1 GCA_947378615.1 Chitinophagaceae bacterium
GTTCGGCAGCAGAAGGTAATGTTTGGGAATTTAGATTGAAAGATAATTTGGGGTCAGATTGTAGGATAACAAACTGTAGCATTAATGGATTTAATAACACTAAACGTGTTTCAGAAAATTATTGGGTAGCATTTTATGGAAAGAATAACCGTGTGGATCATTGTACTTTTTACAATAAGAAGAATCTCGGTGTATTAATAGCCGTTGTTTTGGATGACGAACGTAGCAGAATGAATAGTCATTGTATTGATAGCAATTATTTTGCGCCACGTCCTCCTCTTTCCTCAAATGCAGGAGAAATTATTAGGGTCGGAGTTTCTCAACATTGCACGTTTTATAGTAATACGGTGATTAGGGATAATCTTTTTGAGAAATGTGATGGAGAAGTGGAGATTATCTCTATCAAATCTTGTGGGAATTTGATAAGAAATAACGTATTTAAGGAATGTCAAGGCGGATTTTCACTTCGACATGGCAATAACAATACGGTAGAAGGGAATCTTTTTTTAGGCAATAATAAGGAAGGAACAGGCGGCGTTCGATTTATTAATGAGGGAAATTGGGCGGTCAATAATTTATTTTATCATTGTAGAGGTATCAATTTCCGCTCACCTTTAGCGATAATGAATGGTATTTTTCATTCTCCTGCTTATCGCTATTTACCTGTTCGGGATGCTGTTTTTGCCAATAATACTTTTATTGATTGTACTCCATTTAGTTTATGTGAGGGCAGCGATAAGGAAAGAACGATTCCTCCTGCAAACGTGTACCTTTTTAATAATGTTTTTGCCAATAAAACGGATAGTTTGTTGTATTACGTTTTTGATAAGATTGATAGTATTTATTTTTTCAATAATATCGTTAGTAATTCTATCAAGCAGACTTTGATGAATGGTTTCGAAAAAAGGACTATCTCGAGTGAATTGAAGAATTGTATGATTCCTGCAAAAGAAAGCACGACTATTTTGCCTGATAGCATGCAATCGCAAGTTGTAAAGCGATTAAAATATGGTTTCAGTAAAACTGTAGGATTTAGTAGATGGAATGAATTGGAACAGGCTGTCAAGAATCCTTATTTAGGTAAGGGAAGCCGTTGGTTTGATAGGAATTCTTTCCATTCAATGAATGAAAAATGTGTAACAATAAAATGTAAGAATGTTGAGGAAATTGATGCCGCTTTAGCTACTCATAAGCAAGCGATTACCATTCAATTGACAGGTGAGGAATATAATTTTTCGCACCCTATTTTTACTTCTACTACCTTTTGTATGATGGGCAGTGATGCTAAAAAGGTGATTCATTTCAAAACAACTGAATCGCTTCCTGCATTGTTTGTTGTTTCTTCCGGTTCTTTGGCAACTATTAATGATATTAACTTGAATGGAAATAACTGCCTTGCGGACAACTTTATCATTTCGGATACAAACGGTTTTACGAATCACTTTAACCTTAGGATGGTAAATGTTATTATGGCAGGGTTTGGTGGAAATGCATTGTTTTCAGCTTCAAAACATTCGATTGCAGATAGTATCATCATCCGTAATTCTTCGTTTGCAAATAATACTTGTAATCTTTTTGATTTAAAAAAGGAAAATGAGAATATTGGTTATTACAATGTAGAAAGAATGACTATCACAAATAATATTTTTTCTAATAATTCAGGTCAGCTAATAAATGTGTATAGAGGTGGAAAGGATGAGAGTACGATGGGGCCGATTCTGTTGTTCAAGAAAAATAAAATTCTCAATTGTAGAAATGAAAAGGAACTGATAAATTTATTTGGAGTTCAGCAGTCTTATCTGATAGAGAATGAATTTAATAACTGTAATGCAGGGCGAATTTTAATAAACTATAATGACAACGTAAGGGCGGCGCATATTCTATCTAATAATACCTATAATAATAGTGGGGAAGTAAAGACGAATGAATTTTTGGTTAAGTAACTTATCTTGGATGATAAAAAATATAAAATTTAGGTAACCTGAGACAGGATTGTGGTAGAATTATCTTTCATTTTTATAGTGGTTAATGGCAAATGCATAAAATTCAATTAAGATTTAATATTTTTTTGTAGTCATTAGGGGGATTTTTAAATATTTTCGTAATAATTATTACAAACAAGTATTTAAAATGGAAAAAGCAACACTTAATCGGTTCTTCTTAAATCAATCTGATAGCTTCGAAAGGCTTAGGGTGATTGATTGGATGCTAAATCCTATCAATGACTTTACTTTAAAGGCGTGGATGAGAGAAAACTGGGAGTTGTTGTCTGAATATGATACAAGTGTAGAGCCTGATATTGATAAAATATGGTTCAAATTGCAGGAATCAATCAAAAAGGAAATAGCTAGCACTGTTCATTCTAACCCTACAAATTCTAGCCCTAAAAATTCATTAACTAGAAAAATATTTTTGTATTCCTCTGCCGCTGCCGCAGTTTTTATTTTTGTTATTGGAGGTTATTTTTTACTCAAAATGACTAATTCTAATAATCATGATGACAATCTGATTGCTTATGGGAAAAATGTAATTGTTGAAGAAAATAATACTTCAGTCAATAAATTGATACGGCTTGAAGATGGTACAACAATTACGTTGAATCCTCATTCAATATTTTACTATCCTACTCATTTTATCAATGGGAAGAGAGAAGTAGCCTTAAAAGGAAATGCATTCTTTCAAGTAGCAAAGAATCCTGAAAAGCCCTTTTTTGTATATGCAAACAATGTTGTGACTAAAGTATTAGGAACAAGTTTTACTATTCTTACCAATCCGAATACTAAAGAAGTCTCTGTATCTGTTCATACAGGAAGAGTGCAAGTATTTGAGAAAAACTCTGCAAGTCAAAGTGCCTTTAATGAAAAGGTTTTGACTTCAAATGGGGTGATTGTTACAGCAAATCAAGAAGCAATATATTCAAATAAGAAAAACGATTTTCAAACAACCCTAATCCCTGTTCCACTCCCACTGCCAAATGTCAAAGAAAAAGAAAAAACTTTTGAATTTGAAAGGGCAAACCTGCTAGATGTTATTAGTAAAATTCAGCAGGTTTACGGGGTGGAAATTGTCTTAGAGAATGAAAATTTCAATAAGTGTATTTTTTCTGGAGAGTTGAATAGTGAAAATCTTTTTGAAAAGTTAGACATTATTTGTACTGCTATTAATGCTACTTATGAAGTTTCGGGAACTAAAGTACTCGTTAAAGGTAAAGGATGTAATTAGATAAATGAAGGAGACTTATCTAGTCGGAGTTGGTATTTTTACCAAGTTTAGTTCAACAACGTTAAGCAACTCATTTTGATTATTTTTAAAGATTGCTAGCTTGTAAATTTTAGATTGTTTGTATCCAAACTTGTATATTTATTTTATAAAACAATAGGTAACTTCAGTTACCTACAATGCGAATTTCGATGAACTACAGAATTATACGATTATTAATTATTGCCTCCATCTCATTATTTTTATTACCAAGAGAAACGAATGCTCAAAATGTACTTGATAGGAAAGTAAACGTTTCAGTCAATGATACTGAGCTAAGAAAGGTGTTGGAATTGGTTCAAAAGCAAACAGGTGTACACTTTGTTTACAGTCCCAATACTATTGATGACAGCAAAAAAGTAAGCTTTCATTTAACGAATAAAACACTGAAGAACTTCTTTTCAGAACTTTTAGCTACTTATGGCATTAGCAACAAATCGCTTAGCGATAATAAGATATTATTATTTATTGAACAGGTAAAGAAACAGATTCTTAGTGATGTAGCCCCTCCTCCAACAGAAAAAAAAGAAGTGTCCTTTACTGCAATAACGGGAACAATAAAGGACAGTATTGGCAATCCTGTTGAGGGTGTGACCGTATCAGATAAAAATAGTAAGGCGACTGCTGTAAGTGATAGAAAGGGGGTTTATACCATTAAAATTCCTGACAATAATACAATACTTAGATTTAAGCATGTAGGCTATGCTACCATTGAAAAAAAGGTGGATGCATCGAGTGTAGTCAATATTTCGATGCTAGAAGTAGCGGGAAATTTGAATGAGGTAGTGGTAATTGGTTATGGCACTGTCAAGAAAAAAGACCTTACTGGGTCTGTTTCAAAAGTTAATTTATCTGATTTGGAAAAGGCACCCGTAAAGTCTTTTGATGAGGCTTTGGCAGGTAGGGTAGCAGGTGTACAAGTATCTTCTGTAGATGGACAGCCTGGAGCGAGTGTTAGTATTTCTATTAGGGGGAACAATTCTTTGACTCAAGATAATTCACCTTTGTATATTATAGATGGGTTTCCAATGGAAAATCCCAACAATAACATACTCAATCCTGCAGAGATAGAATCTATGGAGGTGCTGAAGGACGCTTCTGCTACGGCTATTTATGGTGCTAGAGGTGCGAATGGTGTCATAATCATCACTACCAAAAAAGGGAAAATAGGTGCGCCCACTCTTACTTTTGATACTTATTATGGGGTTCAGCAGGATACGAGAAAGATGGATTTGATGGATCCATATAATTTTATTAAATACCAATATGAATTAGATTCTAATAGGACTAAAACAACGTTCTTTAGTAATGGGAGAAATCTAGAATCGTATAGAAATGCAAAAGGTGTCGATTGGCAAGGGCTGTTGTTCAGGACTGCGCCTATGACTGATTGTAATTTATCTTTAACAGGAGGAACAGTCAATACAAAATACGTAATTTCAGGTTCTATTTTAAATCAACAAGGTACCATCACGAACTCCGATTACAAAAGGTATCAGGGGCGAGTCGTATTGGATCAAACGATAAATAATAAAATTAAGGTTGGAATAAATGCAAATTATAGTAATCTAATTCAAAATGGAGGCTCAACTACTACTACTACAGCATATAATGGGGTTACAAGGGGTTTAATGTACAGTGTGTGGGGATTTAGACCAATATCTGCAGATAGTACAAATGATAAATTGGTTAGTAGTCTTTTTGATACTAGCTTTTACGCTAATCTGACCAATGATTATAGGGGCAATCCAATCATTAATTTAAATAACATTTTAAACAGGAAAACGACTAATGCAATTGTTGCAAATATGTATCTTGATTATTTACTTTCACCAGGATTGAGATTGAGAATAACAGGAGGGATTAGTAGGACACAATTAAGATCCGATGCTTTTTATAGTCTTAATACGGTTCAAGGAAATCCTTCGAGTCCTGTAGGAGCGAATGGACCAAATGGTTCTGTCAGTTATGCGAATACAAACACTTGGGTAAATGAAAATACATTGACTTATGTAAAGCAAATTAATAAAGATAACCAAATAAATATATTGGGAGGAGCCACATTTCAAGGAGCAAAGTTTGATAGTTATGGATATTCTGCAATTCAAGTTCCAAATGATCAATTAGGGATAAGTGATTTAGGGGAGGGTATTCCTCAATCGGTTGCCTCAAACAATACGAGTAATGCACTTGCCTCTTTCTTGAGCAGAATAAATTATACCCTTTTTACTAAGTATCTTTTTACGGTTTCTATTCGTGCTGATGGGTCATCAAAGTTTGCTGCAAACAATAGGTGGAGTTATTTTCCATCGGCTGCTTTTGCTTGGAAAATTAGTTCTGAGAACTTTACTAAACGTTTTACTTGGTTGTCAGATGCTAAGTTAAGGACGAGTTATGGGGTGACAGGGAATAACAGAGTAGGCGATTTTGCCTATCAATACACGATATCATCACCTATTTCTGCTACCTATCAGTTTAATAACTCGCCTAATAGAGGAGCAATACCGAATGCACTAGGCAATCCAAACTTGAAATGGGAAACAACGATTCAAGCTGACATTGGTTTAGATGTCTCTATTTTTAATCAAAGAATCGATATCACCATGGATTATTATAATAAAGACACGAAAAACCTGTTATTGAATGCTCCTTTGCCTGCTTCAATGGGTTTTTCAAGTGATTATAAGAATATAGGGCAGGTTAGAAATTCTGGTTTTGAATTTAGTATCAATACGGTTAATATCAAGACAAGCAACTTTAGTTGGTTGTCTTCTTTTAATATAACTTTTAACAGAAGTAAGGTAATTGCTTTGACTCAAAATCAGGAAACTTTACTTTCATCAATAGGTCTTGATGCAACAGGTTATTCTGCTCCTCTTTATATGGCAAGGATTGGTCAACCGATTGCTCAGATAATTGGATATAAATGGGATGGGGTCTATCAATTTGTTGATTTTAATCAAGTGGGTTCTAAAAATATTTTGAAAGAAAATGTGCCTAATAATGGAAATTTGCGGAGTAGCATTAGACCGGGAGACATAAAATACAGAGATATCAATCGGGATGGGGTTGTTGACGCAAATGATGTGACTATTATTGGGAATCCTTATCCCAAACATATTGGAGGGCTAACCAATAGTTTTAAATATAAAAGTTTTGATATTAACTTTTTCTTTCAATGGTCTTATGGTAATGATGTTGTGAACCTTAATAAATTAATCTTTGAAGGCAATCAATCAGCAATACTCAATCTGAATCAGTTTGCTAGTTATGAGAATAGATGGACGAAGGACAACACAAATACGACTGAATATCGTACAGGAGGAGGAGGTCCAAAGGGAACCTACTCTTCTAGGATTATTGAAGATGGATCGTATATCCGATTGAAAACAGTACAATTTGGCTATAATCTACCTACTAATAATTTGAAAAAAGCGGGTATAAAAAGTATGCGTGTTTATATTTCAGGACAAAATTTATATACTTGGACAAAATATTCAGGTATGGATCCTGAAGTGTCAAGTTACCAATCGACTCTTACACCCGGCGCTGATTATTCATCCTATCCAAGAGCTAGAACAACAACGATTGGAGTGAATATTAATTTTTAATTGACAAATGATAAATCGAAATAAAATATAAGATGAAGAAAAATATTAAATTAAATATAAAACATAGGAAAAGTTACGGTAGTATCTTTCTTGTTGTGATGATTTTGCAACTTGTTAGCTGTAACAAATTTTTGGATACTCAACCCCAAAATGTTACAGCTGAAAGTAATTTTTATAGTAATGCAACACAATTGAGTAATGCCTTAACTGGTGTTTATGACATTCTAGCTACTGCTAATGTATATGGTGATAACATTTGGGATGCTTTAAGTGTGGCAACAGATGAATCATATTATACAGTTTCTACCACAATTAGTGGCGTTCAATTGATGAATTTCACCTCTTCTGAATCATCAATTGCGAACACTTGGGCCGATTTGTATATTGGGATTAACAGGGCAAATCTTGTTTTGGAGAATATAAATAAGCCAGTAATGGATTCCACTAGCAGAGCTGCAATTCAAGGGCAGGCGTTGTTTTTAAGGGCCTATTATTATTTCTTGCTAGTTTCTAATTGGGGTGATGTGCCACTAAAGCTTCACTCGTCAATTTCTCCCGACAGTATTTCTTGTCCTCGGTCTGATTCTAAAATTGTGTATAATCAGATTGTTAGTGATATGACTGCTGCCGATTCATTGGTACAGCCTGCTACCTTCTACGGGTTTGGTGGTAGGGTTTCAAAAACTACTGTGGAAGGAATATTGGCAAGGGTATGTTTACACAGGGCAGGATTATTCACTGCTGGATTTTCTACTATTGATGACCGTGCTACTTGGTTTGCACAATCCCTTTATTGGTCTAGGAAAGTCATTAATTCTGGAATTCATTCTTTAAATCCAAGTTATAGTCAAATATTTATTAATCATTGTCAGAATTTATATGATATTAAGGAAAGCATGTGGGAAGTCATGTTTTATGGAACTGGAAACGGAAACCCTTATCCTCAGAACGGAAGGGTTGGCAACAATAGTGGTATCAAATGTAATGATCTTGTATATGGTTATTCTTATGGCTTCATTGCCGCTCAATCTAAATTATATACTTCATTTGCAGCTGCTGATTCATTCAGAAGAGATTGGAGTATTGCGCCATTTACTTTATCCACTACAAATGGAGTAACGACAAAAGTGCCTTTTTCTGCTACGGCTATTTATACTAGGTATGATGGGAAATGGAGAAGGGAATATGAGTTAGGAAACAATAAGCAAAAGAATAATACTTCTATCAATTACCCTCTGCTTCGTTATGCCGATGTATTGCTGATGTATGCAGAAGCAGCAAATGAGGTGAATGGAGCTCCTACCGATTCTGCATATTGGGCAATAAATCAGGTTAGAAGGCGTGCGTACAAGTATCCTTTAAATACTCCAAACGTAAAATGCGATATTGCAACAGGATTGTCTGATCAAGAATTTCGGCTAACTGTACAAGATGAACGGTACCGAGAGTTATGCTTTGAAGCGTTACGTAGAAATGATTTGATTCGTTGGGGGAAATATATTTCTACTATGAAGACAATGGCTCAACAGATGCCTGTAGGTGCATCTGCGATGGCAGCTATTGCTGCAAACAATATTCAACCGAAAAATGTTTTGTTTCCAATACCTATTGGTGAATTGTCACTAAATCCAGGGATTGGGAAACAAAATGTAGGATGGTAGAATTAATTGATAACTCATAATTAGGAAATATGAATTATTAGTTTGAATTATCAATTATCAATTAAAAATTATCAAATAAAAATGAGAAATAGTTTAATTATTTTGGTTATCATATTAGCGGTTATTTCCTGTACTAAAAAGGATGTAAGCCCTGTCTCATTTAATGTGACATCTGATTCTGTTAATTTTAACGTAGGAGATACTGTTAATTTTTCGTTAAGCGGGAATCCCGATTATATCCTATTCTATTCAGGTGAAAATGGCCATAACTATGCTTATAGAAACAGGGATAGTGGGACTGGGACTCCCTTACTCAATTTTTTAAGCCAAGAAAAATTTGGCAATCACAAGAATACTTTGCATCTATTGGTTTCTACAGATTTTAATGGCAGTTTATATGATACTACCGAAGTTAGAAATGCAACTTGGATTGATATTACAAATAGGGCGAAATTAGATAGTACATCCATTTTGACACCTTCTGGGAGTATTAATTTGAGTGATTTTCAAAACTATAGTACACCTATTTATGTAGCATTCAAATTTGCTGATCAACAGGATGGGATTAATGCACAGCGAACTTGGAATATTACAAATTTGACTTTAGCAAATTATTTGCCTGATGGTTCAAGTTTTACAGTATTGGACATAGCAAATAGTCTTTGGTTGAGTGCAAGTTTTTTAACTCCCTACGTAAATTGGATTCAATCAACAACTGCATTAACATTTAATGGTGGAACTAAAACAGCACTTTCAAATGAGGCATGGTTTGTATCACAACCTGTTAACCTAAGTAAAGTGATTCCAGATGTTGGAGTACCCATTAAAAAGATGACTGACCCCGTTTTAAAAAGCTTTTATCATATTTATAATAAGCCAGGTAATTACACGGTAGTATTTGATGTAACAAACGCAAATGCAAATAGTAGTACTGTCGCTTCAAGATCAATAAATATCACTGTTCATTAATTATAAAAATATAAATGATTGCTATGGTTAAATTTCTACATTATTTAAAAAGTTTATGGGTTGGTGGTGAAAAAAAAGTAACAAAGTCAAATACTATAGTTACAGCCGCTAGAATTGCTCCTTCTTTAACTGTTGCTTCCAAAAGGAAGGATATCGTTATGAATGTCGTTCAAACGTCTAGCAAAGGGGCCGCCTGTTTGCTTTTGATGCTTATAAGTCCGAAGGTGAATGCACAATTGACTAAAAAAGCCTTTAGTAATGCACAGCAGCAATGCAAGAATATGTTATTGGTCACAAAAAATCCTGCACAGCCTCCTCGAACCACAAGGCCTGACGGGACATTGGCATTCTCCCCCGACATCTATGATTGGACAAGTGGATTCTTTGCAGGTAGTTTATGGTACACTTATGAAGCTACAAAGGATCAAAACCTGAAAGCAGAAGCTGTACGATATACAGAAGCCCTTGATTCTCTTCAATATTTCACCGGACATCATGATATTGGATTCATGCTTTATTGTAGTTATGGTAATGGCTACCGCATCACACAAAACGAAAAATATAAGGACGTTTTAGTTCAGGGAGCCAAATCTTTATGTACTAGATTCAATCCAATCACAGGTTGTATCAAGAGTTGGAATCAGCGATTGTCATGGGATGGAAAAACAATGTGGCGTTTCCCAGTTATCATCGATAATATGATGAATTTGGATTTGTTATTCTTTGCTTCAAGGGTGACAGGGGATACCACTTTTAAGCATATCGCTATTACGCATGCCTTGACGACTATGAAAAATCATATCCGTCCCGACTATAGCACCTATCATGTGGTAGATTATGATACTAAAACAGGTAAGGTTCTGCATCAGGAAACTTGTCAAGGATATGCTAATAATTCGACTTGGGCAAGGGGACAGGCATGGAGTATTTATGGTTTTACATCTGTCTTTAGGGAAACAGGGGATAAGCAATTTTTAGAAACGGCACAACATCTTGCTGACTTTTATTTGAATAATGCAAGCCTACCGAAAGACAAGATTCCATATTGGGACTTCAATGCAAATCAAACGGGGTATCAGCCACAGTTTAAATATGATGCATCTTTATACAAGGAAATTCCTAGGGATGTGGCTGCAGCTGCAGTGGTTGCCTCCGCATTATTTGACCTAAGTAAATTCTCTGGAAAGAAGGGAGAAGGGTATAAGAAGGCTGCTATTGAGATTATTAAGTCATTGTCTTCTTCACAATACACTGCGGAAGTGGGTACCAACAATAATTTCATTTTGAAGCATGCTACAGGTAGTTTACCTCATAATCAGGAAATAGATAAGCCATTGGTTTATGCTGATTACTATTATTTGGAAGCGCTATTAAAATATAATAAGCTGTAAGATAGGATGCCGGAAGTAGGATACAGTTTCAAGTAACAGGTTACTTGTTTAAGGTGTAGGGTTTAAGGTGTTATTGCAATAGGAATATATTTATTGGATAGTATTTGCTTATAAAGTTTTACTTCTTAATCAATTTTGTGTTCCTGAAAATTGAAAACTGAAACCCAAAATATACAACTAATCTTCTTATTCATTTATGATTTGTTTTTAACTTGTAAGGAATACTTTTGCCGCAATTAAAAATTGCTATGTATTTCAAATTAACTATTTTTTTACTTCTCTTTTATATCATTGACGAAAATTGTTTTGCCCAAACTGTTTCAAGCGATACTATCTCAAATAAGCAATTTTTAATTTTTCCTGTTGTATCTAGATCTATAGAAACAGATTGGTCTTTTGGAGTAGCGACTTCTGTAACCTTTCATTTGTCCAAAAAAGATACCATATCTAGGACTTCAAATATGCAAGGACTAATTCTATATTCATTGAAAAAACAATTTGTTGCTGCGATAAATGGAACTCAATATTTCAACAAGGAACATTTTGTACTCAATGATCAACTATCCTTCAGTACTTTTCCTGATCAATTTTGGGGAATTGGAAGAAACGCTCCTGATTCTGCAAAAGAAGCTTATACATTCAAGCAATATTACTTACATCTACATCTTATGCGAAGTGTAGGGGGGCATTTTTATCTTGGCTTATTATATGAAATGCAAAACCTATTAGAGGTAAAATACAATCCAAATGGCGTATTTAATAAACAGAATGTTACAGGAAAGGATCCATACTTCATTTCAGGTGCAGGAATTAGCCTGACTTATGATGACAGAAAAGAAGCTTTTTGGCCTAGTGACGGTACATTTGGTCAAATATATATTAATCATTTTGGAAAATTGTCTGGTTCTGATTTCGATTATACAAATTTCGTATTGGATTTAAGAAAATTTAATACGATGTACAAACGGCAGGTATTGGCATTACAACTTTATTACTTTGGAAATCGAGGAGAAGTTCCCATAAGAAGCCTAGCTTCATTTGGAGGAACAAACAGAATGAGAGGATATTATGACGGTCGTTATAAGGATAAAAATCAGTTTATTTTTCAAGGTGAATATAGAATTCCATTTAACAATCGATGGGGAATGGTACTATTTAGCAGTGGTGGAGATGTTAGTTCTACATTAAACGATTTTCAGCTATCTCAATTCAAATACTCTTACGGTGGTGGACTTCGATATGCACTTAATAAAAGCGAAAAATTAAACCTTAGATTAGATTATGGGATTGGTCAAGGAAACAATAGCGGATTTTATTTTCAATTGGGAGAAGCATTTTAATCAAAACTTGAAAATTATCTACACTTCTTTTCCTAAATCAAGTTTTTAAAGGAACATTATCGGTCAAATTTATTCTTGAAATATTCAAACACCGAAGGGTCTTCGAGTCCTTCCATATCACTGAGTTCAAGTTCAATGGCCTTCATACTTAAGTTTATTTCCAATAGGGAAAAGCAAAGAGATGTAGCAAAACAAAGCATGCAAAACGCGAATATCCAATTTGCAAAAAGTGTTAGCCCAAGATAGATTAAAAACATAGAAAGGATACAACATAAGAACGCTAATACGCCTAGTGTTTGCATGTGTTTAATGAGTTTTATTCGATACCTTATATTTCTAATCTGACCATGAATTATCTCCTTCTTATCATTGTTTTCATATAAATCGTGCAGCGTTCTCACCCTAGAACCTAGTGCCAAGAAACGGTTTGTATAGGCTAACATTACCAAACTGATAGCTGGAAAAAGTAGTGCAGGTGTATTGATGCTAATATCCATAACGTAAATTTTTAGTTGCCCTGCAAAGTAAAGTGATAAGACTGATTAAACTAGTTAATTAATTTATTAGAGTAAAACATAAACCCTATAATGGCTCGAAGCCTTTATAGGGTTTGATATTCAGTGAAAATTGTAAGTACTCATTTATTCGGTATTGCTTTTTTAGATAGGAATATCTAACTTCAAACTAATATTTCTCCCCATATTATAAATGCCGTCAACTCCCGTTTTAGGATTAGGATATGAATAAAAATATTTCAACCTACTTAAATGATCCTGATAGGCTTTGTCAAGCAAATTATTACCCATCACATAGGCGCTGAACAGGGGTTTCTTTTGCTTGTTGGTAAACGTAGCTCCAATTCCAGCATTGAAAAGTGAATATCCGGGCGTCTTTGTTTCGGTATTATAAGCGGTATATACTTTGTTTTGGGCAGCATATATCTCTGCTTGTATTTTCACAAATCCTTTAACCAAATGGAGTTTCTTATTTGTAAAATCAAGGCGAAGTTCAGAAACGCCATGAGTAGGAGAAATTTGTGGTAGATACTTTGTACTATCTCCAACCGACTTGCCTGATACGCCCTTATTATCACCGAAAACCACAGAAATGCTATTTTCAAAATGGACTGACTTTACAGGATGCAAATTCAAACTACATTCTCCACCATAAAGTTGCGCCCTAGCAGCCTGAAATTGAAAGGTTTGGTTGCCCTTTGCTAATATCAAATCGCTTCCATCAGGATTTGTGAGCTTTTGATTATAGATATAATTGCCAATATTATTATTAAAAATATCAAGGGTAGCAGTAAGCGTTTTTTCTGAAAATATGAATCCGATATCTTCTTGCCAACTGAATTCTGATTTAAATTCAGGGTTTCCAAGCTGATAGATATTTGTGCCAGGATGAACACCATTTGCTGAAACCTCTGCAATATTAGGTGCACGATACCCTCTTCCAATATTTGCCTTTACAGAAAAGTGTTCTGAAAAGTTATAGGTAGCTCCAAGACTTCCAGAAAAGCCAGAGAAAGTCTTTGAATAATACGAAAATATTTTCTGCCCCCCAACAGTATCACTACCAAATAAAGCCATGCCAAATCCATTTTGAGGATTCACTTTCGAGTAAAGTTCTTCATTTTTGAAAGCTCGAATATCATAACGTATCCCTCCCGCAACATCTAATTTACCATAAGATTTTTTTGCAGTAATAAATGGACCAATATCGAACTGATGATAATTAGGAATGATAAAATCTGTTCCACTTGTGACATTATTTTCTTGTTGCATTCCATTGACACCTGTAGTGATGCTCAGGTTGTTAAATTCCCTAAACGTATATTTGATATCATAAGTAATGGAATGAAGTTGGAGGTCCAATCCTGGAATAGTATTTAAAACGGGGTGACTAAATTCCTTTCGGGTGCTATTTTGAAACCCTAGATTTAAAATCAAATGATTTCCATCCCCCACCAAAAAGTCGTTGCTCCAATAAACCCGAAGATGTTGCACATGTTGATGTAACTTTTCAATCTGATAATTATTCAAATCGTCATTCGAAACAATCTGCCTTATTGCATCAGTTTCTGTTATCTGCCTTGTAAACTTGCGTGTTGAACTATCCCTGCTACCATCAGGTATCTCCTGTAAATCATCAAATAGAATAAAATTTAGGTGGGAAAATCCCCAAGAACGATGAATCCCTACAGAAGCAGTCGCATCAGTTTCACTATATGCTGTTCCAAATACCTTACCATCATATCTGTTTTGATAATCAGCCGCTTGTTTATGCGACAGTCGGCCCATCCATTCAATTCCATTAATAGTCTTGCCCAAGAAAACAGATCCGCCAATTTGTTTATTATTTCCTTGATAATCCAATACAACATCCCCTATAAATTTTCCTTCTGGGGCGGGTTGAGTGGGTATAATATTGACGACTCCCGCCAATGCATCAGAACCATAGCTCAAACTCGCAGGTCCTTTAATAATTTCTACCCTATCTTCACTATACTGATCCACTTCTATTCCATGTTCATCTCCCCATTGTTGCCCTTCTTGACGTACACCATCATATAAGGTAAGAATGCGATTGTAACCTAAACCTCTGATAAAGGGTTTTGATACATTCGGACCAGTCGTAACGGCTCGAACTCCCGGAATCCTCACCAAACCATCTATTGCATTAGTTGAAAGATTTGTTACTAAAAAATCATGACTGACAGAAACTATTGGAACTGGATTTCTTTTTATCAACGTAGCCTTAGAAACGCCTGTAACAATCACTTCTCCCTCATCAGAAAAGCTTTCCATAAGTTTACAATTGTAGATAGTGCCAATAGATAGTGTCACATACTTTGAAACAGATTTATACCCTACAAGTTTCACTTCTACCAAGTATTTTCCATTTGGCAATCCAGAAAATGCATATTCTCCATTAGAATTAGTAGCGATGCCTTTCTTTAAATCCGTTATATAAACAATTACACCATCTAGAGGTCTATCATGTTCGTCGCGAACCCTTCCAGATAAAGTCGCATTTGTATTTTTATTACCATTGTCTGATCTTGTATTTTGAGTAAAACCCACCGAAGTAAGTATCAAAGCAATTATAATACAGTAAATTTTATTCATTAATTTGTTTTTTCATGGTCTGTGAAAAAAAATAGGTACGCCATTGATTGTTTTATCCAATAAGTATTTCGAATTATCTTAAAAACTGTTCAATCTTCGGATATCTTAAAACGCCTAAATGCGAAATAGTATAGATAAAAAAATATTATTGAGATAATATACCTATACTATTTGAATTAAATAGGATGATTAGGCAATTGAGGGTGGTCCCCTTAATTGTAGTATTATTGGGAATAGTGATGAAAGAAAAGACTGATAGAATGCCTTCTCTTCCTCTCCCAAAATAATGTTAGGAACAGTGAGACTAATTTGTTCAACCGTATCTAATGGTAAAAAAAAGTCATCAATACATTCGCAATGAATGGAAGATATTTTTGAGGTTCTAGTTGATTGTTGTTTTGAAAAATTTGCATTGATTGTACTGTTATGGTAATGAGTATGAATAATCAAACGTAATGCAGCTTTTTCCAAAAAAAGGAAAAAGAGAAATACTGCAAAAATTTTTCTTATCAAGTCACTCATGTCGCAAATGTATCTAATGCAACATCGTTTCAAATGTAAAGGCTGTTAAAAAAGGTATAAAGGTAAAAGTCAAATTGCTAGAGATTATTCTTCATTTTTAAATAAAATGTTGAAATTTAAAAAAATGTTTTGTTAGTATCAGAAATGTCCTTTATATTCGCATCGGTTTTCATAGGATATTGGATTTTAAAAACAGGGTTGCATTTCCATGCGACCCTCTTTTTTTATATATCCTACAGTAAAGTGAATAAAGTGAAATTTTTATGTATATAAACAGAGAAAGCCCTTGAAGTAAATTCTTCAAGGGCTTTTCTATTGTTAGTCATAAACTTATATTTCATAGTTCATCACTCATATTAACTATGCAACGGTGCTAATTGCTTTCATTGCAGTCATTGCAGCTCTTAAAGTTGCACCTACTTCTTCAATTTGATGAGAACGGATAGATTTGTTTACAGCTATTAATTCCTTGTTATCTACACCTGCATCAATACCTGCATTGAAGTTCTTACCAATAACATCGGTATCAATCTTCTTCATGAAATCAGCTAATAATGGTTTACAAGCATGGTCAAACAAATAACAACCATATTCAGCAGTATCAGAGATTACACGATTCATTTCGAACAATTTCTTACGGGCAATCGTATTTGCAATCAATGGAGTTTCATGCAATGACTCGTAATAAGCAGATTCTGCTTTGATACCTGATTCTACCATTGTCTCAAATGCCAATTCTACACCTGACTTAACAAAAGCAACCAACAATAAACCATTATCGAAAAACTCTTGTTCTGCTATCTTAGCAGAAGTAACAGCAGTCTTTTCGAAGGCCGTTTCGCCAGT
>CANCKV010000013.1 GCA_947378615.1 Chitinophagaceae bacterium
CTGGTATTACGGCTAATCCTTATACTTTCAATGGGTTAACAAATAATATCTCTTACACCTTTACGGTAGCTGCAAGAAACAACTTAGGTACTGGTTCATCTCGCACAACAAATTCATCAACGCCTTCTGCCATCACCATTTGGAATGGTACAACTTGGAGTGCAGGTGTTCCTGACCAAAACCAAGCAGCCGTCATAGCGGCACCATTAACAAACAACACACCTCTTGAATGTACTAAGTTTACTGTGAACCCAGGTGTGACTTTTATAAACAACAGTACTTTGACTATTGACAGTACACCTATTACCATCAATGGAACGGTAAAAGGTACTGGAACAATAGTATTGTCTGGTTCATCAGCACAAACAATTGCCGGAAAAGGTGTGGTAGGTAATATTACCGTCAGCAATCCCTTTGGTGTATTGGTTTCAGGCGGAGACAGCCTTGCGATTACAGGTATATTAAACTTGCAATCTGGAACGCTGACTACAGGTGGTAATGTGATTCTGAAGTCAACTAGTATCACGAATAGCGGTATCCTTGGTCCAGTTGGAACAGGAGGAAACAATGGTTCCATTTCTGGTAGCATCACGGTGGAAAGATTTATACCAAAAGGTTTCCGTGCTTATAGGGACATCAGTGCAAATGGTGTGTTCAATACGTCAAACTCCCTGTTCAATACTTGGCAGGAAAGTGGTAGCTATTCCAATAATGGATATGGCATGTTCATCACCGGAATTTTGGATACGATTGTAAAACATAATTTGGTGGATGCTTCAACAGGAATCGACCACTCTTTGTCGGGTTATGCCTCTGCCTACTTTTACAAGGCTGGTTGGAATACCGTCACTAATACAAAGACAACAAAATTAAATCCGTTCCAGTCATACCGTGTGTTGATTAGGGGTGACCGTAGCTTCGATTTAGATACAACACCTGTCATAGCCATTGCAGGACCGCTTGTATTGGCCATGCAAAATGCGACCACGCTTCGTACAACAGGTGTGCCGATTACGGGAGATGTGACATTCACCACAAATGGTATTACCAATGCAGTGACAGGTTCCACCTACAACAGTACTGATTTTGGATTGGATACTGCCATGAAAGGTTATTCCTATTTGGCAAATCCATACCCTTGTCCAATTCTGTTTGATGATGTCTATGCTAGTTCATCAAATATCAAGGCAAGCTATTATTACCTCGACCCTACAATAGGTTCTACAGGTGCATGGGTATCCTACAATGCCTTGAGCCATACATCTAGCAATCCTAAATCTGACGTTGCCTTGTATGGCAAATACATACAGGCAGGACAAGGCTTCTTGATTGGTAATGATAGCAGCAATTCACCAATTGTAGTATTGAAAGAATCTTTCAAGACAACTTCCACTAATTCAAGGACAGCCGTGTTTGGGGCATCAACCACTCCTAATAGCAGTATCCGTACGAGTCTATTGAAATTGAGTGGTAATAGTTATCTACCAATGGATGCAGCAGTTGCTGTCTTTGGAAGTCAATTCAGCAATGGATTAGGAAAAGAAGATAACACCAAAATGAGTAATTCGAGCGACAATCTTGCAATTGCAGAGGGTGGACACAGCTTTTGTATCGATGGCAGAAAACCTGCATTAACATCAGATATTCTCGGATTAAGCCTCGGACAATTGAGTGGTAATGATTACAAATTTGTAATAGATGCAAGTGCCTACATCAGGAATGGTGTTGCACCATATTTGGTGGATGCTTTTACACAAAAGGCAACCCCTCTTTCTGATGGTATTGATACGATTGCCTTCACAGCAAAAGCAAGTGTGGCTGCAACTTATCAAAACAGGTTCAGCATCATCTTCAAGCCAACGACTCTTGCAGTAAACAGTATTGTTGCAACTGCTACTGCAAACGGTAACGTTGCAACCATCAAGTGGAACACGGTTGGAGAAAAGGGTGTTGCCAAGTGTGAAGTTGAAAAATCAACTGACGGTTCTAGCTTTAATAAAATTGAACTACAATCTGCCAAGAATACTGCAACTGCTAGCTATACTGCAACTGACAATGACGCAACAGCCGCAACCAACTACTATCGCATCAAGGTAATCAGTACAGACGGAACAATTGCATACAGCAACATCGCTAAGGTTATTGATAACTTACAACCTACAACTTACAACTTATTCCCAAATCCACTGACAGGTAAGACCCTGAATGTTCAGTTAGGAAATGTGGTTGCAGGTAAGTTTGTGGTAAGCATTTACAACAGCTTGGGGCAAAAGGTGACTGAACAAGCTATCAACCACACAGGTGGTAATGGTACTCATTCAGTAAACTTTGAAAGCTCAGTTGCGAAAGGTGTTTATAATGTAGTGATTAGAAATGTAGATAGTAAGGTACAAGTGTTTCAATCAACACTATCTGTTCAATAGTGATTAGTGATTAGTTGTTAGTTATTAGTGTTTAGAAGAATGATAGATATTTTTAAAATGTTAGTTCTTTACTAACCACTAATAACTAACCACTAACAACTAACCATTATAGGATGCTGCCCGTGTTTGAGTGTTTAGCGGGTAGCGTCCTTGGTTTTATCTTCTGTTGAAACGTTAATGTTGTTAAATAATAATTTAACTGCACTGACTTAAACTTTTAATGCTCGATGACTTAGAAATAGACCATCTAGGTGCAATCCGAGTTTTCAAAGTATCAGTATTAACTTGCCAAGGTTTAATCCGACCTTGCAAAGGCTGAATGAGAGTATGCAAAGTATTGATGAGAGCAAGCAAAGGATTGATGAGAGCAAGCAAAGGATTGATGAGAGCATTCAAAGTCTCAGGAAATGACCAGCAAGGCTCAATATTAGGCATCAAGGGGTCAAGAAATGACCATTAAGGTTCAATCCGAGCATGCAAAGACTCAGGAAATGACCATAAGGGTTCAATCCGAGCATACAAAGGTTCAGGATATGCATACAAAGACTCAGGAAATGACCATCAAGGTTCAATCCGAGCATGCCACTTTGGGGCATGGGAAATATAAAACAGGGTAAGGGATATTTAAAATCAATGAGTTATTACAAATATCAAGGTAAAATTCCTCATAGGAAATTGTTAATTCGTAATTATTAATTCGTAATTGACAATTCGTAATTCGTAATTCATAATTAATATAAATAAAATGCAAATAATTTCAAAGAGTCTCAGGTTTTCAATGGCACTAATCTTATTAGGTTTCTGCTTGAATGTACAGCTCAATGCACAAACCCCTGCCGACGATCCGGGCATTGGAGGACCAGGTGTCGGTGCTGCTCCTGAAGGTGATGGTTCGCCCATAGTTCCTTTTGATGGGGGAATGAGTTTGATATTGTTGGCTTGTGGTGTCGGATATATGATAATGTCTAAAAAAGATGTATTGATTAAAGTTTGATGGATAGATAGACCTGACAGGTTTTCAAAACCTGTCAGGTCTGCGGTTTCTCATTAAGCAAAAACTTTTATGCCCCCAATTAGTAAAGGTGCTTTTTCCATTGGTTTAATGCTTTAATTATAACAGTAAACGACTTGCTAAATATCTCATGTGGTTATGAAGAAGTTTAATTATTTACTTATTTTATTATTGTCTTTCCAATTAATTGGATATGCAACCACTTATTTCTATGCGGGAAGTGGTGACATTACAAATATTGCCAATTGGAGCACTAATCCAAATGGAATAGGAACTCCTCATCCTGCAAATTTTACGACTGCAGGACAGGTTTTTAATATTCAGAATACATCATCTGCCACATTAATTGCCGCATGGACTGTTTCTGGAACGGGATCTATTATACAAGTGGGTGATTCTACAAACGCTTGTACCTTAACCATACCTACAGGATTTACTGTGACTGGTACAATTTCCGTTTCCCCAAATGCAATATTGAATATTGCAAACGCAACCGTACCAACTCTTGGAATTTTGTCAAATAATAGCACTATTATCTACAGTGGAACAGGAATTCAGTCTTTGCAGGGTAAAACATATTCTAATTTATCTGTCTCTAACAACTCAGGTGGGACATTAAATGCAAGTGGGAATGTTACTGTAAACAATTTGCTTACCATACTAGATGGTGCGACCCTAAATATGGGTACCTATAGTTTCACTTGTGGAGGGGGGCAGTATAATACTAATTTTTCTACAAGTAATGGAGGTGGTTCAGGTACGGGCAAACTCTCTACTAAGAATACAAGTGGTTCTGGAGCAATTACCTCTAATTATAACTCTTATACTTGGAATTTCACAGTAGAGTATGCTGCATCATCAGGACAAACTACTTCTAAAGGCACTCAAACGTACCTAAACTTTATTAGTGCTAATAATAGTGCTAATGGTGTTGGTTTATATACGGGTGCTATAGTTACTGGTACGCTAACCATAAATGCTGGTTGTACATTGAGTGTGGGAAGCACCCAAACACTTGCTGGCAATTTCAATACTAGTGGTACAGGTATTCTTTCTGTGGGGAATACCTCTAGTACACCATTGCCTTCTGGAGAAACTTATTCGTTTGATGTTTATTACAATAGTACCTCTGCACAGACTATTATGGGGGGCACTTATAATGGAATTTTAAATACTACTGGTGGTAATAGAACATTTAGTAGTGATACCACTATAACTATCAATAGCACTTTTACGCAAGGTAGTGGTACCTTTTCAGCAGGTTCTAGTACCGTATTATTTACTGGAAGTAGAACCTTACCTAACATTCCCTTTTATAATTTAGTACTTGGTGCGGGTACATTCAATACTCCTTCTTCATTAACGGTGAAAGATGATTTGACTATTCTAGTTGGTGCCACATTTAATGCACCAACTGGTACATTAAACATAGGTGATAACTTTACTAATAACGGTAGCTTTATTCATAATAATGGCACGGTGGTTTTTAATGGAACTAGTCAGTATATATATGGTAATACTACTTTCTACAACTTCACAAAGTCAATAGCAGCCGCCGATATGCTTATTTTTCAATCTGGCAGCACGCAAAATATACAAGGTTTATTAACCCTAAATGGGGCTTCCGGCAAACTATTAAGTGTCTATTCAAGTGTTATAGGCAGTCAGGCAAATATTAATCCGCAAGGTGGAAGAGTAATCAATTATTTGGCAGTAAGTGGGATGAACAATATGAACGATTCTGTTATAGTTGCTTCTAATTCTTTAAACTACGGCAATAATACGAAGTGGGTACTAGGAAATCCCAATACTACAGGCGATTTAGAAGCTGTTCCAAATACATGGTCAACTGTTAATGGAAGTTTAGCTATAGATACCAACCATTACCGTTTAGGTTCAAGATCGGTAGCTTGGAATTGGAATGCCAATGATACCTTGAAGATTACTGGAATGGGTTTTGACCCCTCGCTCTTGGGAAATTATAGTTGGAATACCGTAGATCTTAGTATTTACAATACCGCAGCCAAACCCGATAGTTTAAAATTACAATTCTTTGATAAGTATAATAGATTGAGGTATTTCTTTTCTGTTCGTCTCAATTATAAGGGTTGGTATGAGACCATAAGAAGTTATAGGTATAATATATTTAAGCCTCTCTCCGCACCAACCACTACAGATTCTATAACTACGGTTTACATCATTGCCCCAAAACAGGGTAATGGTCAGCTAAATTTTGATAATGTAAACTGGATTTACAAACGAACAGGAACACCTATGACACTAGTGATGCCCGATAGTTTGGTTAAGAATGCTGGTCTTGGTGGAGGCTCCTACCCTATTTATGATGATAACACCATTTATAATCTTTCGCCCAATGTGACTAAGACAATACCCACTGCATCTGAAATAGCAGATTTTATGGCTGTTAAAGCCTCATTTATGGGTGATATAGTTGCAGCTAGTTCTGTTACTTCTGCAGAGATTGCGGCTGCCAATAGTTATTTCGCTTCACAAGGATATTCATTAAATAGTGATGGTACGGCAAAAGGAAATGCTATTTGGGGATTATTTACTCCTCAAGGTCCTTATGCTTCTTTTACCAGTAATTTTAAAACATTTGCTTATGCTTGGTACCTAAATAATGATACGGTTAGTTTGAATAAAGCAACCATCATGCTTCGATATTTTTTAGATAATGGAAATTTTGCTGGTGGTGCTTACAAAATTGGCACGTATGATTCTCCTGATTTTTATATTGGTTTAGCCTTGTTGGCTGAAAAAATTTATGCTGTTGATACCGCATTGTATAGTGGGTTGGCGAATTATGTAAAGTGGGATTTAGACTATGGAATGGCTTGGATGCCAGATACAGTTTACAGTCCTGTAAGTACAGATAATCCAAGAAAGCAATTGATGGGGTATATGGCTTATCCTTTATTATTGATAAGAGATACGGCTACTGCCATACAAAACCTAAGAGGGTTTAATCAATTTATTTCTATTTTCATGAAACCCAATGATGGGCAAGAAGATAACATAAAGGTGGATGGTTCGTGTTTTCATCACCAAGGGCATTATTACAACTATACACAACCATTGTATGTAACATTTGCACAATGGTTGTATCATTTGCGTAACACTCAGTTTAAACCAGATTCGGTTACCTACAAAAGAATTAGGGATGTTGTATATACTTTTTTCTTGCAGCAAAATGTTTTCAATACTTCTTATGGAAATAAAGGGGAAGGTCAGTCCGACTTTTTTACTTTGTATAATGGTAATAAATATCTCTCTAGATTGGCTAATCTAGGAAAAGGGATTACAGGTAGTGTACCAGACTATTTGCTTGGTTGTGCTTATAATAGGGTTTTTGCAGGAATTAATGATTCTACTTTGCCTACAACTAGTTATCCTGCAGAAGCATTTCCCTCTGGGTTTACACAATTGAACTATGCTACTTTAGGCCTGTTTCGCAATCGCAATTGGTTATCTACCATTAAGATGCTCAATACCGATTTTTGGGGGGTAGAATGTGGACTCTCGGGGTCTAGTGGTCAGCGTAGAGATGTATATAGTCGTTATCTTCCTTATGGAAGCATTGATATATTGTATGCGGGGGCTTCAAATGATTATGGTATTAGTCCACTAGGATATACTTTTGATGCTTTTAAATATAACACTGGGTTTGACCATCGTTTTCCAAATGGTGCGACAACCATAGTTTTGAACATGGATTCTTTGGCATGCAACGAACCTTATGGAAAAGAATTTGCTTATACTGGTTCTCTAGCAGGGTCTCTTAGTTTCCAAAATAGACCTACTAACTTCTCTTTTAAAACAAGGGGAGACTTTGGCTTAAGTGCTATGAAATTTCAACAGGCATCCTATAATTTTAATTCAGGTTGCAAGGGCCTTCAAAGAGATACTACCTTTAAATTTCAGAAGAGTTGGTTTGCCTTCGATTCTATCATTATATGTCTTGGATCGGGCATACAAAATAAGAATGGTGTGAATAAGACTTCTACCAATCTTTTTCAACTCACCGATTCTGCTCAAACAATTTATGTCAATGGAACTGCGGATAGCAACATAAGTTTTAATAAGGATTTGTTTGGTACTGGACCTTATCAATTAATCACTCCATACCAAACTGGTTATTATGTAAAATCAAGTGATTCGTTGCATATTACTGCGGGTAATCAACAATTTAATTTGAAGGTAGATGACTCTATTTATTCATCTAAGGGTAGATGGGTAAATGCGTGGATTGACCATGGAAAAGCACCGACTAATAAAGGATACGAATATGTAATTATGCCAAATACTAACCCTGTGGCACTAAAAGCCTTCTCGGACAGTATGATTAACCCAAATTCTGCTTATTATGTTGTAAAGCAAGCAGATTCTATTATGCACCGTGTATATTATAAGCCAAAGAATATACAAGGATTTGCCATTTTCCAAAAAGTAGATGCTATTATGGATTCTACAAGTCTAATTAAGTCAGTGAGCAAAGCTTGTTATGCGATGGGAATCAATCAGGGAGATTCTTTATTAAGCCTCACTGTGGTTGATCCTAACCTAAATCTTAAACAAGGTACTGCGGTATCTGGCCCTTATCCTCCAAACTTGATTAATTACTCTACTTTATCTTCATTATTAATGACCATTAGAGGTAGTTGGAGCTTTGTTTCTAATGACACCAATATTCATATCATCAGTACTACTGATACTACCACAATTCTACAGGTAAATACACAGTATGGCTTGCCAACAGATGCGATTTTTACATCAAACTCAACAACATGGAATGGGATTTCATGGAGTAAAGGAACTCCGAATAGTAGCAGAAAAGTCATTGTAAATGCAAATTTGACCAATACAGCCCTCCTTTCTTCTCAAAGCCTCTCTATCAATACCTCGGACACTATCTTTAACGATGGCATTATTAAAATCAGTTCTGGAAACCTTATTAATAACGGTGTTGTCAAAGGGAATGGAAATACATTGATGAATGGTAGTGCCCGACAAACTATCAGTGGGAATGGAACAATTAGCAACCTTACTATCAACAATGTAGAAGGAGTAGTGATTAGTAATGGAAACCATTCTCTTAGTATCAATGGTGTTTTGACTTTAGTAAATGGACAACTCTTAACTAATGGGAATCTCGTATTAAAATCAGATAGTAATTCTACAGGTGTATTATCACCTTATGGTATCAATGGGAATGGGGGAAGTCTGAACGGAACGGTTACTGTTCAGCGGTATATTTCTGCCAAGACAGCCCGTAAGTATAGTTTTATTGGATGTCCAATATCCCAATCAATACATGACTCTTGGCAACAGCAAATTTATATTACAGGCACTGGAACAGGAGGAAGTTCTTGTGGCAATTCGCTTGGCAATGGCGTAGTTTCCACAGATAGATTCAATGATAATGGCTTTGATGTTACCCCAATAAATGTTCCAAGTATGTTTATCTATAACCCTGTTCGGGTAAATGGTAGTCGATGGATTAGTATCCAAAATACTACTAACACCAATCTTTCTCCTGGAATAGGATATAAAATCAATATAAGAGGGGATAGAAACAGTGCCAATGTCACCTGCTTAAACCAATTAGATTCTTATAATCCTACTGCACCCGAGGCAGTGACATTGAGTGCAACAGGTGCTGTAAATTCAGGGGATGTCTCTGTCTCCTTAAATGACCCTGATATTCATCCCTATACCTTGTTAGCAAATCCTTATCCGAGTCATATTAGTTTTACTGCATTTCAAGCAAATAATAGCAACACCTTCAATAAGATGTGGTCATACAGTCCAATGGGAAATGGAAACTATACCACTTATTCGGCAGGAGTGATTGCAAACGGGGCGATTGGTTACGACAATACTTCAGGCGATTATTTGGCGAGTGGTCAGGCCTTTTTTGTACAGGCGAATGCGGCAGGTAATGTCACGTTTCATGAATCCCACAAAATTGGACTCCCCCCTCCTAATACAAAATACTTTGGAACAAATGCTAATCTAATGGTTCGAATTGGGTTAAGGGATAATACTAATGGACTTTTGGATGAAGTTGTGGTACGTTTTAACAATCAAGGTAGTTTTAATTATAATCCTTATTGGGATGCAGCTTCTTTTAGTGGTAGTAGCCACACTTTGGTGACATTGAAAGGTGACAGTAGTCTTTCGATAGCAACCCTACCCTCTGATACTGACAATTATATAATCCCAATTGGGATAAGAAGTAGCAATACAGGAACTTATTTTCTTTCTTTTTCAGATTTTGAGGGAATGGATTCCTCTGTTTCATTGACTCTAAAGGATAACTTTCTTTCAACCAAACTGAATATCAGGACAAGCCCATTCTATAATTTTACTACCACAACTGATAGTAACAGTCAGGGAAATAGTCGCTTTGTGTTGATGATGAAAAAGAAGGACATGTTACTACCTGTTAATAAAATAAATCTGTTTGCCGTAGAAAATAGGAAAGATATTATAATCAATTGGACAGCCATTTCGAATGCTCAAGTCTTTTACGAAATAGAAAAGTCTTTAGATGGAATTACCTTCAATAGAATTGGAAAGACGCTATCAAACAGTTTTACTGATTCCTTTAATCAAAATGCCAATACATATTATCGCATTAAGGCAATTAGTGAAGATGGAACAGTTACTTATAGTAACACCATCAAGCTAACCTCTAACCACTTACCACTAACAACTATGACTATTTATCCAAATCCAATGATTGGTCGAAAGGTTGCGATTCAAATGAGCAATTTTAATAAAGGCAAGTATCTTGTAAAAGTCACCAATGAATTGGGACAAAATGTTGCAGAAAGTACTATCAATTGTTTAGGAGGATTAACTGACTATTCAATTGATTTTGGTAATATTTCAAATGGCTTATATAAGGTATCAATAAGAAAACAAGGAACTAATCAGTTAGTTGGTCTTGCAAGCCTTATTGTTCAACATTAGTCATTAAAAACAATTAAATCCCAAAGGGATGACATGATTATAGTGATGATATGATTATAGGTACGACACATTTATCAAACGTTTTAAACAAAAATAATTTTAACACACAAAATAGAATAAGAAATGAAGAAAATGACACTTTTTAGTTTGTTGGGCCTTTTAATGGTCAGCATCAGTTTTGGACAGTTAAAATTGCCTGCCTTAGTGAGTGATAGCATGGTATTGCAAAGGGATAAACCCGTTACAATTTGGGGATGGAGTATGGGAGGAGACAATGTTACTATCACTTTTAAAGGCGAAAGTTATATTGCAAAGCCAACTTCCAATTATAGATGGGAACTAAAACTACCTCCCACACAAGCGGGTGGTCCTTACGAAATTAAAATCAGTTCAGGAAAAAGTAATATTACTGTTAAGGAAGTCTTGTTTGGTGATGTTTGGCTTTGTTCGGGTCAATCGAATATGGGCTTTCAAATGCAAGACTTGGCAGCAAATTATCCTAAAGATTTAGCCAATTCCGAAAATAATCTCATCAGGGAGTTTGCAATAGGCAGACAAATTAGTTTTACTCCTAAAGAAACAACTAATGGTCAATGGAAAAGGGCTTGCCCTGCTAATATTAGCAAGTTTAGTGCTGTTGCTTATTATATGATAAAAAATCTGTATGAAAAATACAAGGTACCAATGGGTGTTATTCATACGAGTTGGGGAGGTACGCCTGCCGAGGCTTGGGTTAGTGAGGAGGGCCTAAAAGGGTTCAATAATTATCTGGAGAAACTACCTTCATTAAAAGATTCATTATGGACAGATTCAATTGCCAAAAGGGATAAATCCGTTACTTCAAATTGGTATAAGGAGATAAAGGAAAAGGACAGGGGCTTAAATAAAAATGACAAGCCATGGTATTCGGAAGATGTCAATACTGCTGATTGGAAGACCATGAAAGTGCCCGGTAATTGGGAGAATTATGGGGCAAAAGATGTGCATGGTGTTGTTTGGGCAAAAAAAGAAATTGTGTTGACCAAAGAGATGATTACCCATGATGCCCTACTGAATCTTGGGCGGATTGCTGACATCGACGACACCTATTTCAATGGAGTGAAAGTGGGAACTTCGCCTATGAAATATTCCTTTAGAAGATACACCATACCTGCCAACTTATTGAAAGAAGGTACCAATGTGATTACTATCAGAATTATTTCGACAGGAGGGGCAGGCGGTTTTATCCCAGAAAAGAACTACAACATAACACTTGACAATCAGGTGATAGATTTGACTGGTAATTGGAAATACAAGGTTGGGGTTTCAGTTCCTGCTATTGCGTCAAACACCTTTACTAGTTTTCAGAACCAACCCACAGGACTTTATAATGGGATGATTGCCCCATTCACTTCCTATACCATCAAGGGGGCTGCATGGTATCAGGGTGAGTCTAATGCATCAAGATATGAGGAATATCAGAAATTACTAACTGCTTTAATTACAGATTGGCGTAAACAGTTTGCACAAGGAGATTTCCCCTTTATGATTGTGCAATTGGCTAACTATTTGTCTCCGAAAACTGAACCTGTTGAAAGTAATTGGGCAGGTTTGAGGGAGTCTCAATTATTGACTTCACAAACTGTATCAAATAGCGGTTTGGGCGTAACAATTGATATAGGTGACACCTACAACATTCATCCTCTAAACAAGGGGGAAGTGGGTAGAAGATTGGCCTTAGCTGCTGAAAAGGTAGCTTATCATGAAGAGAATATTGTTTATAGTGGACCTAGTTTTAAATCAATGACTGTCCAAGGAAATAAGGTTGTATTGACCTTTGATAATATAGGTAGTGGATTATATGTAAAAGGAGGAGGTGCGTTGAAACAATTTGCTATTGCAGGAGAGGATAAGAAGTTTGTTTGGGCAAAGGCTGTTATCAGTGGTAATCAAATTATTGTATCATGTGATGAAGTAACAAATCCTGTTGCAGTACGTTATGCTTGGGCAGATAACCCTATTGGTTGTAACTTATATAATAAGGAAGATTTACCTGCAAGTCCTTTTAGAACGGATAATTGGAAACAAGAAAAAGCTAAATAATTAAATATAAATAATATGAATAAAATTGTTTTTTTAACTGTTATAATATTTACGGCATTTCATTCACAGTTCTGTCAAGCACAGGCTGATTTGGAATCTGTTCCCTCTACATGGACTGCTACAAAAGGTACGCTTGCTGCTGATACCAATCATTATCGTTTGGGTAGTAAATCGGTTGCTTGGAATTGGACTGCCAATGATACGTTGAAGATTACGGGTATTAAATTTAATCCAAGTTCAATTACAAGTTCTAGTACAAATACCTTTGATATGGGGATGTATAACACATCTATTAGCCCTACAGATAGTGTAATAATTCAGTTTTATGATAAGAAAAAGAGATTTAGATACTACTTCTCGGTTCATTTGAATTATAAGGGTTGGTATGAGGTAATCAGGAGGTATAAAGATGATATGTATAAACCAAAAAATGCACCTACAACAACAGATTCTATCACAACCGCTTATATCATTGCCCCAAATAAGGGGCAAGGTCAATTGAATTTTGATAATGTAAGTTGGATACACTCAAGTATGACAACGCCAATTACATTGCCAATGCCTGATAACATCATAAAGATTACGGGCGGTTACCCTACTTATGACGATAATACCATTTATAACCTTCCTCCAACTATCCCTTCAAACCCTCCTACCGCTTCAGAAATTGCAGACTTCGATTCGGTTAAGTCATCCTTCATGAGTGATATCAATTCATCCAATTCAAGTTATATCGTTACTCAAGCCAATATTGATACTGCCATTAGTTATTACGATGCACAAGGATTTTCTGTAAATAGTGATGGCACTGTTAAGGGTAAAGCTGTATATGGATATCCTTTTAATCCTCAAGGGCCTTATGCTGATTTTACCAATAGCTTTCAAACTTTTGCTTATGCTTGGACGCTTAATAAGGATACAGTTAGCTTGAATAAGGCAATTGTCATGTTGCGTTATCTATTGGATAATGGGAATTTTGCAGGTGGTAACTATCGTTTAGGAACTTATGATTCTCCTGCCTTTTTTGCGGGGCTTGCCACAATTGCCAATACCATCTATGCCATTGATACCACCCTCTTCAATGATTTGTCGAACTATTTAAAATGGGATTTGCATTTTGGTTGTGCATGGATGCCTTCAAATGTGTTTAGCCCATTGAGTACGGATAATCCAAGAAAGCAAATGAATGGTTACATGGGCTATCCCCTTGTCATGATTCGGGATACTGCCACTGCCATCCAATATCTTCGGGGTTTCAATAAATTGATTGCAAACTTCATGACACCTAATGATGGGCATGAGGACAATATCAAGGTGGATGGTTCTTGCTTCCATCATTTGGCTCATTATTATGGTTATACGCAGCCGTTGTATGTCACGTTTGCACAATGGTTATATCATTTGCGTAATACCCAATTCAAACCTGATTCTGTTACCTACAAACTGATTAGGGATGTGACCTATAATTTCTTCTTGCAGGAAAATGCCT
Organism: Chitinophagaceae bacterium; assembly: GCA_947378615.1. Taxonomy (GTDB): domain Bacteria; phylum Bacteroidota; class Bacteroidia; order Chitinophagales; family Chitinophagaceae; genus Parasediminibacterium. Next base: position 14,003 of record CANCKV010000013.1, read on the forward strand.
TAAATACCTCTTATGGCAATAAAGGTGAAAGCCAGTCAGATTTCTTTTCGGGAAATAGTACATATCATTATTTGTCCCGCTTGGCCAATCTTGGTAAGGGAATCACCAATAGTAATGGACCTGATTATTTGTTGGGTTGTGTATATAATCGGATATTCTCAAGTTATAAGGATGCAACAATACCTACTAACAAGTATCCTGCTGAACCATTCCCGTCAGGGTTTACACAAATGAACTATGCCACAATGGGTCTGTTTCGGCATCCAAAATGGTTAGCTACCATCAAGATGTTGAGTCCTGATTTTTGGGGCGTGGAGTGTGGTTTATCGGGTTCAAGTGGACAGCGTAGAGATGTTTATAGCCGTTATCTTCCTTATGGCAGTATAGATATATTGTACAATAGCGTACCACAAAACAAAATGAATAATTCTTTTGGTACTAGTCCAAGTGGTTACACTTTTGATGCCTTTAAATATACGAATGGCTATGACCATCGTTTTCCAAACGGGACCACAACCATCGTATTAGACATTGATTCCATGGCTTGTAATGAACCTTATGGAAAAGAATATTCCTATACGGGTTCTTTGGCAGGGTCGTTGAGTTTCCATAACAGAGTCAAAAACTTTTCCTTCAAAACAAGGGGTGACTATGGCTTGAGTGCGATGAAATTCCAACAGGCACCCTATTTATTTCAGAGTGGGTGTAGGGGGCTGCATAGGGACTCTTCCTTTAAATTTCAGAAGAGTTGGTTCGCCTTTGATTCTATCATCGTTTGTTTGGGTTCAGGTATCACAAATACGAACAGTGTCAACAAGACTGCTACCAATATCTTTCAGTTAACGGATAGTAATCAAAATATTTACATTAATAGTGTGGCGAATAAGACCTTTAACTATAAAAATGACCTGTATCAAACGGGCCCTTACCAAATCATTTCTCCTTATGGAACAGGGTATTATATCAAGTCGAATGATTCAATACATATCACGGTTTCTAAACAACAGTTTACCTTGAAAGTGGATGATTCGTTGTATAATTCAGTGGGTAATTGGGCGAATGTATGGATTGACCATGGAACTGCACCTGCAAACAAGAGTTATGAATATGTAATCATCCCTACTACAACTTCAAAATCTTTAAAGGCTTTTGCGACAAGCATGAGTACACCAACTACTGCATTTTATACCGTTAAAGAAGTGGATTCTGCCATGCACTATGTTTATTATAAACCAAAGAATATACAGGGATATGCCATTTTTCAGGCAATGAATTCTATTGGGGATACTTCAAGTATTCTCCAATCTGTAAATAAGCCCTGTTATGCAATGGGTATCAAACAAGCGGATACGTTGTTAAGTATGACAATCGTTAACCCAAACCCAAATCTGAAACAGAGTAATACCATTTCGGAATTTTTCCCACCCATGTTGAGTAGTTATTCAATACAAACAGCTTTACAGTTTACGGTTAGGGGAAGATGGATTATTGCTACTGCTGATAATGAAATTACTATTTTGGGTAAGACAGACACCACCACAACCCTTCAGGTAATGACTCAATACGCTTTGCCTTATGATGTTGTTTTGAAAAAAGATACAGGAATATTGTTGGATATCAAGCATGTTGAAATACCTTATTTACATCCTGTTGATGTAACTACAGAAACATTAATGGTGTATCCCAATCCTGTTGCAGAAAATGGACAACTAAACATCCACTATCAATCAACGCAGGAAAGGAAGAATGTGACATTAGAAATATTTAGTGAGGATGGTAAAAGATTATTTGCAGATAAGTTTACAGCCACTCATGGTGATAACATGGTGAGTATCCCTTCTACAAAATTGAATAAGGGAGTGTTTGTGGCAAAGTTATCAAGCGAAACGACAATGCCTTTGTTATGTCGATTTATAGTTAGATAAATAGTTCTCCATTGGAATTATTTACAATAAAAATAGAGTTTAAATAAAATTTACAGGCTACTAAATCCTTCACCAAAGTGGGTCATAATTATAATATGGGGCACTTTGTTCATCAACAGAGAGGGTTGATTTTTAAATCAAGGCACTTTGGTGATGAACAGAGAGGGCTGATTTTTATATCAGGGCAATTTGGTGATTAACAGAGAGGGTTGATTTTTATATCAGGGCACTTTGGTGATTAACAGAGAGGGTTGATTTTTAAAT
>CANCKV010000014.1 GCA_947378615.1 Chitinophagaceae bacterium
AGTGGTAATGTTAAATATTTTCCAATTTCTCGCCCTCCTTCTTCCCCTTTTTTGAACATTAATTCATAAACATGTGGTGAATTTACGTTTTGGATTGCTGTCATAAAATTAAAAACAACATATGATATCTTCTGACCAAGGTTATATACACCTACTCCACCTACTGAACCAAGAAGGTTTATCATATATTTATCAAACTGATTTCCAATAACTCCAAAAAATATTCTGGGGGTTAGAGGCAAACTTATATTCAAACACGACTTAAGCAGACTTAAATTCGGTTGAAAACTAAAAGATCTAAAAAATTTAACTGTAAGGATAAAAAAAACTATGCTTGAACCTATCAACTGCCCTAAAATTAATCCCGTAACACCTGAATGAAAAAAATATATTAGCAAAAAAGAAAAAACCACATTCAAAATTGTTTCATCTATAGAATACCAAGCAAAGAGTTTTGCATTGTTTGTGTTTTTAAAGTATGTAAGGTAATACATTTTCAAAGAGCTTATACCAACAGCACAATAAGATAATAATATTAAATCACCCCATTTGACATTGCCAATTATCCAGGACGCTATTTTAGACTTGAAGAGAAATGTGATTACACCAAATAAAATGAATGTACATACAACAAATAACAATACCGAAAATAATAAAGCACCCTGCTTTTCTTTCGTTTCCTTATTTTCAAAAAAATTTCTCTCGTACCCAATTGTCAAACCAAAATTGGCAATTCCGCTTACGAAGGTGCCATATACGATACCTAAGGCATATATTCCGTAATCTTCAACTGTTAAAATTCTAGTAAATATTGGTAATGTAATGATTGGAATAACTGCACTTACCAAAGAAGGTACTAAATAAATAAACAGATTTTTAATTGGTTTCATCTGTGTTTCAAAATTTATTTAAGCGAAGCAAATGCTATACAAGTTCTACCAATTCCAGCTGCAGCTAAACCTTCAGCCCATTTAATATACTTATCTAATCCCCTTTGGTAAATTAATTTGGAAATCATTACTCTACTTGCGTGTGCAGCTTTTCCTTTACTCCTGTCTTTTATATAGTTTGAATGCTCATTTGTTAAAAATAATTCTATTGGAAAATCCGCCAACAAATTGACAACCTTAAAACCAGTAGCTTCTAAGACAAGAGGTAAATTATCAAAATTGAAATAAGACAAATGATCCGGCGGATGAACCCATTCACAATTTAAGGAACCTTGATTTTGAAGTAGTTCTTGCAGTTCTGAGCTGTCATTTGGAACAACTATTCTAAGTAAACCCTCTGGAAATAATAGTTTTTGAATCTTCTGCAATAAAGTAATAGGATCTGGTACATGTTCCAAAACATTACCCAAATTAATCAGATTAAAACGCCTCTGCACTTGAATATATGCGTCAACGTCAGAGATTGCATCTCCAATATTTACATAAGGCGCAACTTTGGGATTGTGTTTTTCAATACCAGCAATTGAGTAATCAACACCATGTACGATCCAACCACACTCCATCATGCCTTGCATGAAGAAGCCCTCCCCACAACCAATATCATATAAAGATTTATTAGCATTTGGAAACTGAACTTCAAAAAATTGATTTGTCATTTTACAGACTTCCGATTGTAATTGAATTTCATCATCAGAATAATTTAATGAATAAGTAGCTACTGATGGATTTTGGTAATATTTTTGAGCATAATATGCATTGAGTTCAGTTACATTCGGAATAGGTGAAACTTGCAAAAATCCCAATTCATGCTTTATTAGCTCATATTTATTCCCGTCTTTTCCTATGATTTTTTTCATCTATAAAATGTTAAACTACTCTAAAAATTATTTTTATCTAACAACAATTCCCAAGTAAGTGGTGTTCCTTTTGCAACATCAATGTTAAACTTAAGACCCATTACTTGATCGAAATATTTTGGAGGCAATCCCAAACCAGGTCTCACGCATCGTACATTTTCAGGACTCAAAACTGTGCCCTTTTTTATATCTGAAGAGATATACAAAGATCTTCGAAATACTAATGATTTTTTTTCCGCGTCTGTAGCTCCATAACGAACTACCCCTAATGCCTGCCAAGCTCGTTCTGTTTCAGTAACTAATGCTTGCATTTCTAAAGGCTCAAGCGAAAAAGCACTATCCACACCACCATCTGCTCTGCTCAAAGTGAAATGTTTTTCCACAATAGTGGCCCCAAGTGTCACAGCTGCAACAGAAACTCCTGTTCCCATGGTATGATCAGAAAGACCCACCTGACATTGGAACAATTCCCTCATATGTGGAATTGTTGCTATGTTGCTATTTATAGGAATAGCAGGATAGGTACTTGTGCATTTTAGTAATACTAAATTCTTACATCCTGCTTCTCTTGCTGCTGTTACAGCTTCATGTAATTCTGCTATAGTTGCCATACCAGTCGATATGATCAATGGCTTTCCTGTAGCTGCTACCTTGCGAATTAATGGAAGGTGTATGTTTTCAAAAGAAGCTATCTTATAAGCAGGTACATTTAAATCCTCCAAAAAGTCAACAGCTGTTTCATCAAATGGACTACTGAAACAAACCATTCCAAGTTCTTTTGCCCTCTTCATTATTGGTGCGTGCCATTCCCAAGGTGTGTAGGCTTCGCCATACAGCTTGTGCAGGCTTTTCCCATTCCATAAACTCTTTTCATCCTGTACCTTAAATTCATTTTCATGAACATCCAAAGTAATCGTATCGGCGGTATAAGTTTGAAGTTTAATAGCTTGGGCTCCAGTTTTCGATGCTGCTTCTACAATAGCTAATGCTCGATCCAAGGATTGGTTATGATTGCCACTCATTTCAGCTATAATGAATGGGCGGACTGAATTCCCCACTTCAAAGGGGCCTATGTTAAAATTGTTAATCGACATATTCTGAAAAGGCTTTATAAAATTTAGAAATTGAATGATTTATATGATAAGGTTCTACTGTCAAACCTAATTTATCCTGAATACTCCAAAGAACGTCTTCGAATCCCATTAAATGGCGAAATAGCACTGTACTTGAAAATCGTGGATTAATTTCAAATATCATAGGTGTCCCATCTACTAATCTAAGCTGAACATTTATGGATCCTTGAAGATCTAATAAAATAGCTAATTGATGTAATAATTGGCTAATAGCTGGGTGTTCTTCTCTTGTGCCATAACCAGAAAATCCACCAATCAATTTTCTTTTTAAGATAATGTCACGAATCTCTCCAGATTTTGAACGAAATAGTCCACAAGTATATTCCCCTCCATCATTAGGTAGATATTCTTGGGCGATAAATTCAGGATAAATTTTTTTAAATAAATCCATTTCCTCTTGACTTTTAACCACATGAATGGATTTGCTCCCCGAACCATCTCTACTTTTAATCAATACAGGAAAAATAGATTTATTGTATGTTGTTATTGCCTTAGTTTCTGGGAATGGAAGTCCGTGTTTAGCCAAAAAATCGGATGTTAATTTTTTATCGAATCCTACTTGTAAAGATTGCCAATTGGCTATAATTACTGGTTTGCCAAAAAAATTATCTTGATAATGATGTTTCTCTATATTGCGTAATTCAGGTTCTGAAATTGGAATAACTAAATCAATTTGATGTTCTTGAATTAGTTTTTTAACTGCTTCCTGGTACTCATCTGCATGACACCGAGGCAAGGTAAAACATGCATCGAATATAAATTTCCCTGCATGCTCTTCATGTATATCTGCTCCTAAAACTACAGGAAACCAATTTGGTTTAGATTTTAAAATCTTCCCTATACTTTGACCTATATCTCCACCACAACCCGTAATTAGAACTTTCAATTTATTATTCATTTATTCCTCTTTTTAGAATACTACTTAGATAAGTAATATCTGGATCATATTTATTAACTAAATTCAATAGAGAATTTACATTGTATGGTGTCGATTGCATCTCAATGACTGCATTATTTAAATTTAATATACACCAATTTGCAATACCTCCTTTTTTTCGAGATTGACCAACTGACCCCACATTCACTAAAAACCCTTTGGACATTTGAGCAATAAAAGGATAATGTGAATGGCCTACGAAAGTAAAGTCAGCCCCAGTCTCACACTTCTTAAAAATCTCTTGCTCTGTATCTGGATATAAATAGAAGTCTTTATCAAATGGCGAACCATGATAACAAGCAATGGACACATCTTCAATTGTATCCAAATGTTGGTTAGGTAATTTTCTTAACTCAGCAATTTCTACAGAAGAAAATTGTTCTTTAGCCATTTTATGACCACTACCATACCTAATTCTTAGGCTATCTGTTGAGATTAATCCATCTAAACAATCAAAAAATAAATGTTCGTGATTACCTAAAATCATAGTTGCATTAAGTTCTTTCAACTTTTGATATATAAGTTTAGGATGATAGTAATATCCCATCAAGTCGCCTAAAAAAAAAATCCTATCAATTTGCTTCTGTTGAATTTGATTTATTACAGCATCAAGTGCGAATACATTTCCATGAATATCAGAGAGGACTGCTATTCTCATAGTATTTCCCTTATACTTTGAATTATCATTTCAGCAACATCTTTTGGCTGCTTTAGGTTATTATTTTCATATAGATTTTTTAATCTATTGAGCTGTTCAGACGACACATTGGCATTTCTTATATTCTCTTGCATATCGGTGTCCATCGCTCCTGGATCAATCTGTTTCACTATTATTCGACCGTAAGTTGTATCTTTCGTTTCTGCTTCTAATACATCAAAATATGTTTTCATATACGCTTTTGCAGAACTGTACAAAGACCAACCTTTGATAGCCTTATTTGCAGCTCCACTTGAAATATTAATAATTAATAATTGTTCAATATTTGAATACTGATTAAGTAAATAATTTACGCAATTAGCGGGAGAAATAATATTAACTGAAAGAGAATCTATCATTTCTTTGCAAGCTATTTCTCCTATTTTATTTATTGGATTAATATCTCCAGCATTACTAATATAGACTATTTTAGTCGGACTATATTTCTTTAGGGCAAGCTCTAGATTTATGGATATTTCTTTTGGATTTTTAAAATCTGTTTTTACCCAATCAAAATATTTAGGAAACCTAATTACAAAATCAGGCATATTTCTACTTAGACCCATGACCTTTGTATTTTCATCTTCGGACTTAAGAAGATTTTCAGCTAGGGCATATCCTAAACCTTTACTAACTCCTGAAATAATGTAAATCGTCATCATTTATTTTAAAGGTTTCGACAATTTTGCATGTAGGTATATATCTGCGACTCGCCCATTTAATATAACATGGGACCTCCGAATTCCTTCACTCAAATAACCCGCATTTTCAAGAATATGAACATGTATCATTCTAGTAGAGAAAGTTTCAGTAAACAATTTATTCAATCCCAATTCATGAAAAGCAATTTTATCCATTAACTCCAAAAAAAGAATAAAAACAGATTCATAAAACTGATTAGTAGTGATTTGTGGGTCTAAAAGAAAAGATATCTCTCCAATTTTATTTTCATATGAAATATGCACTATTCCTCCATATCCAATAAACTTGTCCTCATAATAACAATTGAATAATACTTGAACTGGGGTGCTACTTTCAAAAAGAGGAAATATATGAGTATTAAAATATTGAACTTGACACTCCTCCGTAATAATTTGATTTTGACGTAATATATCTATTTGCTGGTTTCGCCAAACTCTAATTTGCTGAATATGAGAATCATCAATAGTTTTTATTACTAATTTGTCTAATTTATAATCTGCGGATGATAGAGCCTTATACTTCTTCATTAACTTATAGTAATTTTCGAAATACTGGCTTTGCAGCTTCGCCTACTAATAAACTCTCAACCCCATTCTCTTTTGCTTCTTTTAAAACCTGTAAGGTTTCATAAAAAGCTTCTATAAAATACTCTACGTCATCTGATGAATGACTAAAACATGGCGAAAATGCTCCTTGAAACAAAATTCCTCTTTTTATCATTTCTTGCATTGCAAGAGTTCGCATGGCAGCACTAAGTTGTCCTTGACTATCTTTAAAACTAAATGCAACAAGCCAGTTACAAGGAATAACATCAACCAAGTTAGTCGAACTAGTTGCAATAATAGCTTCTTGACATCCTTTAATCAACGCATCACCAATTTGGTGGTTATGATTTATCACATTCTGTTGTTGAAATACATCAATTGTAGCATTTGCAGCTGCCATAGCATGAGTCTCGCCTCCATGAGTAGTAGAGATCAGAAACACCTTTTCCTCTCCGATGTTGTTAATGCCTCCTAGCTCCATAATTTCTTTTGTACCAGTGAGGGCACAAAATGAAAATCCATTTGCAATTCCTTTGCCCCAGGTAGCCATATCTGGTTTAAGATCATATTTAGTCATAGATCCAGGAAAAGCCGATTTGAAACCACTCACCATTTCATCTATGATGAAAAGTGCGCCCTCATGATGAGCAAGATCAATTGCTTCTTTCAAAAATACGGCAGGACTTTGTGAACAATTACAACCATTTCCGCAAGGGCTTTTCTCAGGTTCTGTGATCACACAAGCAATTTGACCAGGATAACGTTCAAACAATTGTTTCAATGAATTGATATCACAGGATTTGAATGTAACAGAAAGTTTGGAAATTTCATTAGGAACACCTTTGTTACAAGCTGTAGTACCTATAAACCAATCATCATAAGAGTAAAAAGGATGGTCGCCGGGAATTGCAACAAGTTTCCTACCTGTAAATGCTCTTGCAAGCTTCACTGCGGCAGTGGTAACAATTGATCCATTCTTAGCAAACTTAATCATATCATGCTGAGGAACTAGAGAAAGGAACTTTTGAGCTGTTTCTTTTTCCAAAGCTGAAGGTCGTTGGAAATTAACCCCTTTGTCAAGTTCTTGTTTAACTACTTCTAGTACAGGTTCATAGGCATGTCCAAGACTTACGCTAGTCAATCCCATTGAACAATCTAAATATTGATTTCCATCTATATCCCATAAATACGCGCCCTTTCCATGGTTTATTGCTGCAGGTGAGAGTAATGGAAATTGATCATCACCTTTCGAATAGGTATGAGCCCCGCCAGGAATAAGTTTATGGATAGATCCCCTATACTGATTTGATTTCGAAAAATTAGAGATATTTCTTAAAACTTGTTTTTTCATAAATATGATTAAAATTTATTATCAAGATAACTTTGAACATCTGGATCTTTCATGTTAAATAATGCCATACGAATTGCGTCACAATATTTTCCATCATATTTTCCATGCATACGATAGATTCCTTCAACTTCAAAACCTAAAGATTCATATAATTTCACTGCAGCTATATTATCTTTAATAACACCAAGAGTAATTTTTCTTAGATTCAAAGTGTCAAAACAATATGAAATTACACTTAGAGAAGCCTCTTTTGCAAAGCCTTTTCCCCAGTTATTTCTATCCCCCATAAGAATACCATATTCTCCAATTAAATGTTTTTCATTAATAGGATCAATTTTAATATTCCCAATATGTGAACCATCATACTTGAGCGTTATTGCCCAAAATAAAACCTTCTTTGCAATCATCCAGTTGACAAAGTCTTGTAATTCAACTTCTGAATATGGAATAGATGTTTCTAGAAATTTACAGACATCCAGATCATTCATCCAATGCAAATAACTCTCAGTTATAAATTTAGTATCCATCGGCTGCAATAGAAGTCTTGAAGTTTCAATTGCAGGTATGCGTGCAAGGTATGTTTTTTCTAAAATTGACATGAATGACCAATAAATTTACAAGAACACTATTAAATTAATCAATTCTTTTTACTAACATGAATAGCTATTGCGTCACGTTTTTGATGTTTTTGGTCGTCAGAAAGTTCTGCTCCCTCATTTCTCTTGATATGTTTGTTTTTTTGAAACATCTCTGGTTGCAAATTTTCAATTTTTATAATATTATTCCAATCAAAATAAATATCAGGATGAAAATATTGAAAAATATTAGAAACAACTTCAAAATCATCTACCTCGTCTACTGTCCACCTTCTATCTGAATAATCAATTTTATTTAAAATATTATGAATTGAAAATTGTCCAGAAAATCTTATATATGGAGTAACATGCTCTCTTTCATTAGGCTCTTTCGCTTCATTATAAGCTCTTTCTAAAGATTGAAAAGAGAATACTTCTATATCTAGTCCATCTGGGTAGGTTGGAGGTAAAGTATTAGTTGCATAGTCGGAACCACTGTTGAAATATTTTTCAATCAAAGAGTCTATCAAATCAGGATCAACCAATGGGCAATCAGCTGTTATTCTAAGTAATGTTGTAGCATTGTAAAATTTAGCAGCTTCATAAAACCTACTTAAAACGTCAAGCTCACTTCCCCTATACGTTTCAAATCCTAAAGAATTTACAAAAGAAACTAAAGGGTCATTATTACTATTAACACTTGTAGCTAAAACTACTTTATCTATAAATTTAGCTTTCGCAACTCTTAAAAGTAGGTATTCTATTAATGGTTTTCCATTGATCATCTTCATTACTTTATTAGGAAGACGAATCGAACCCATTCGGGCTTGAATAAAAGCTATTGTCATATTGATTAGTTGTTAAATAATAGCCTAGCTTCTTGAAGATGATTTAATTGAACTGGCAAAAAAGCGTTCCACTGTGGATTACTCTCGATAATATTTTGTCTTAAAATAATTGCAATACGACGAAGTACTTCTGCAATTGCTAAATCACCAATGAAGGGAAAAAATTCTTTATTATCTGGCAGATATTCAGCCAAATTATTCAACCAAATATCAGCTACATCTTTAGGCTTTAAACCAGTTTTTACAACGCTTTGCCTGCACAACTTTAATGAAGCAAAACCTAACGCATATCCTGACTCCATTAGTCTTATAGAATCAAGGTCAAGAAAAGAAGAGACATCCCCTTGTTTCACAAGTATATTATGAGGATGCAAATCAAAATGGGAAAACTGAAATATACCCAAATTAAGATTTGAATTAAAAACTAATTCAACTTCATTTTGAAGAAGATTTTTATTCGATTTCAAAAATTCTACTTCAGAATCTTTAATTACGTTATAAAGCACATCTGGATTATCAAAAAAATTTTTAAATAATTGATAATCGTTCAGAGAACAAATATCTGGTTTTTTAAGACTAACTAAATTATCATCAATGTTGGATAAATTTGTAAACAATATTCCTGTTGACTTAGCCACTGATTTCAATTCTTGAACTGTACCTGAATAAAAATCACTATTGTCAAATTGAAATAGAGACCAATATTGATTATTATAACTTATTACCAATGATTGATTAAAAGCAGGAATAATTTTTGAAACAGGAAGATTCCTTTTAGTTAAAGAGGACGTTAATTCACAAATTCCGTTAATATCATTAAGATTTAATGATTTACCCCATTTTTTTAATAAAAACCTGCCTTGTAGATTCTCAACACAATAGTTGTTAGAATTTATTTCAATACCTCCGACCTGTTTTACTTTATTCTCTAATTTTTCAAGAGAAGGAAAATGATTAGAAACTAATTTTCGAATTTCATTTGAACGATCTTCCAAACAATCATACCAACCTGGTTTACTCGAGGAAAAAAAATCAGGCTCAAAGGGATTCATTAAAAATAGCTTTTTGTCAAACCTCCATCGACCATAATACTTGTTCCGGTTATATAGCTTCCAGCCTCTGAACAAAGAAAAGTTACAGTGTTAGCGATTTCATCTGGGTTTGCAAAGCGTTTGACAGGAATCATATTCTGACTTTCAGATAATACTTCATCATAATTACGATTTGTTGTTTCAGCATTTTGTTTTAAAAGCGAAGACAACCTATCAGTTAAAACTCCACCAGGACAAATTACATTTAGTGTAACATTATCTGCAGCATATTCAGAAGAAACGGCTTTTGTAAAGGCTGAAACACCAGCACGTAAAGTGGCCGATAAAACCATGGTTGGAGAAGGTTCTTTTGCAACAGTAGATGTGATAGAAACAATTCGCCCCCATTTTTTTTCTTTCATATAAGGTAACATGGCCCTTGTAAACCTAATTACACTCATAAGATTCAGTTGTATAGCTGCGTCCCAAATTTGATCACTATGATTCAAAATTGAACCAGGAGGAGGACCGCCACCATTATTAATGAGTATATCAGGAGAACTATTCCACTCTTTTTTTATAAACTCCAAAACTAGATTTGGCAAATCTAAATCAGAGACATCTCCTTGTAAATAAGCTGCTGAATAACCCAATTTTAATAAACTGTGTACTTCAGATTTTAACAAATCAAGGTTTCTTGCTACCAATAAAACTTTAACTCCTTCACTTGCCAAAGAGTGGGCAATAGATTTACCCATTCCTTTACTAGCGCCTGTAACTACAGCTATTTTGTTATTCAATCCAAGATTCATCTTATAAATATTTTTTTTTATCAATCATCCCATTGGCTTGGTTAAATAGCACCAAGTTTTCAAAATAATTAGCAAGTTGCGGTAAAAATTGATTTACTAAGGGTAAAACGTATTGACTTATTTCATTCAAATATCTCTGTCTTGCTGCTTCATCTGGGTTCAAACCCAGCATAAATAAATTATCGAGTTTATCTATTATTTTGACCACAGATAAAGAATGAGGAGTTGATTTAATAGAACTATAATAATTATTCAAATAATCTATATTTTCTTGCAAATCTCTATTGACAGTAAGAATTTGAATTGAGTCTGCAACTTCATGTCCAGTCTCTTCTATGAGTTTTTTAGAACTAACTGAAGAAACTTCCAACACGTTATGAAGTAAAGAAATGGCCCCTAAGAGTTTTTTCTCTGAATTTGGGGAAAGAAATAATGTCATTCCTGCAACTCTTGTCGGATGTGCTAGGTATGCTTTTGGACTCAAACCAACATGATGATATTCGATCGATGCTGCGAAAGAAAAAACTTTTCTCAACTGTTCCTGATCATCAATTGATATCTCATTCATACCAAGCTCCCAAAGTGATTCGGAAAACTTTTCAGACTCTGGATTTTCAAGAGCAATTAATCTTTTGCTAATTTCAATTTCTATATCTTCAAGAAAGGCGCAAATGAGCATACATTTCCCAGTTTAATGGATTACACAAATTATCATCTAAAGAAATTAATTCATTTGGAACATTCACCTCACCTCCAGTCGCAGATTCAATGGTTTCTTCTAGTTGTGAATAGTTATCTATCCCTAAAATAACGCGATCAATTTGAGGATTTTGAAGAACATATCGTAAACATGCTTCTAAAGGTGTGATTTTATTATCGAGGCAAAAAGAATTAAATAACTTCCATGTCGATTTCCAATTACCAAATTGTTGGGTCTGATCTTTGATATCCATTAACAATAAACCTTGCAAATATATTGATCTTGCATGCACTTCTATATTTCTTCTTTTTAACTTGTCTAAAGTATTGTTTTCCATCATGCGCCCATCAATGATGTTGAATGGGATCTGAATAATATCTACATCAAAATTTCCTAAGATAAAATCTACTTCCACACTATCGTATACAGAAACTCCAATTTTATTTATTAGCCCTTTTTCCTTTAATTCAGAAAGCTGATTCAATAAATTATTAATTTGGGGATCATAAAACAGTTTGGGATTGTGTATTAGTACTGCATACAAATTATCAATTTTGAGTCTATTAAGAGAGTCTTCTACACTTCCAGAAAAAGAGTTGTCAGTTGAAATAGTATTGCCTGTTTTAACTTTAGTTACAATATTCCAATCTCTAGTATCTAAATTTCCAAGTTTAAATTCAGCATTGCCATATGTAGGTGCTGTATCAAGGAATGATATTCCGTTGTGTTTTGCTAAACTTAAAATTTCACCGATTTCTTCTATAGATAATTCAATATTTTTATTCGTTAAACCATATGAAGATCCAAATTGTGCTGTTCCTAGACAAATTTTTTCAATTAAATTCATTGACTTAAAACAAATTTTGGAAGCCAGAAGGTTTTTTTATTGCGTCCACCACAAATTGTTGCTCGCTTTCAGTTAACGTGGCAAACATCGGAATGCTAATAGCTTCTGAATAATAAGATTCTGATTGAGGAAACTCATTACGATCATAACCTATTGTTTCATAATAAGGATGTGTATATACTGGAATATAATGAAGGTTCACAAGGATACCTGCGGTTCTAAGTTTTTCGAAAAGTTGACGATGAGATATTCCCTGCTTATTTTTCTTTAAACGAATGATATACAAATGAAGTCCCGAATAGGTATCAGGATGCTGCCAAGGTAGCTCAATCCAATCTTCTTTCAATAACACGTTATAACGTGTAGCAATAGCGTGCCTAGCTGCAACAAATTCATCCAGGCGATTCATCTGGCTTAGGCCTAATGCCGCCTGAATATCCGTCATTCGGTAATTATAACCCAAATCAACTTGTTGATAATACCAAGGGCCATCAGGTGCATGCGTCATTTCACTTGCTTGTCTTACAATTCCATGACTTCTATAACGATTCAAAGAAGTGGCCAATTGTGGATCATTCGTAACACACATACCTCCTTCACCCGTAGTGATGATTTTCACTGGATGAAAACTAAATACAGTAATATCGGAATATTGACATCCGCCAATGGCCTTTCCTTTATACTTACCTCCAATAGCATGTGAAGCATCTTCAATAATACGAAATCCATATTTTTGTCCTAAAGCATAAATTTTGTCCATCTCACATGATTGTCCAGCCAGGTGAACAGGAATAACAACTTTAGGTAAACGACCAATTTTATCCGCTTTAATCAACTTCTCCTCTAAAACACTTACCGACATGTTATATGTGGCTGCATCTATATCAACAAAATCCACATCAGCACCACAATAGAGAGCACAATTAGCAGATGCTACAAATGTGATTGGGCTAGTCCAAACTAAATCTCCTTTCCCAACACCTAAAGCTAAGCAAGCAATATGTAGCGCACTAGTCGCACTATTAACTGCAAAAGCATATTGAACATCACAATAATCTGCTACTGCTTTTTCAAAAGCTGGTACTGCGGGTCCTTGCGTAAGAAAATCTGATTTAAGAACTTCAACTACTGCATGTATATCCGCTTCGGATACATCTTGGCGTCCATATGGTATCATAATAATTGTATTTCTTGAATTTTACCTTCAATCTCTTGCTTGTGTAATTGAGAAATGTGCTGTTTAACTGTGCCTAAATTTCTTCCTAGCAAATCACAGACTTTCCGATTCGACAAACTCATATCTATTGGACGTTTCACTAATTTAATTTGGGATTGTAAATTACTTTTGTGGATAAGACTTTTATCTAAGCTAAATTCTTCTGCAATCAATATTCCAAACTCATATTTTGAAATCCTGTCATCACTCACGACATGAAAAATACCTTTAACTTTTTTATCCAATAATTCATGCACAGTTTGAATCAACTTTTCCGCAAATATTGGAGTGTAATATACGTCCTCAAATAAGTGAAGCGTTTGATGATTTCGCAAGGAATGGATAATATGGTCACTAAATGATTTGCGATAGGACGTCCCCCACGCGTAAAAATTCGTACGTATAATTAATGCATTTGGATTAATGTCAACAACTGCTCTTTCTGCTTGTGCTTTTGTTCTACCATACAC
Organism: Chitinophagaceae bacterium; assembly: GCA_947378615.1. GTDB lineage: Bacteria > Bacteroidota > Bacteroidia > Chitinophagales > Chitinophagaceae > Parasediminibacterium. The sequence continues at coordinate 13,672 of CANCKV010000014.1, forward strand.
ATTAGTGGGATTTATAGGCTCATCTTCATCAACTAAAGAATACATCCCACTAAAAAGGTGGTCAGTAGAAATATGTACCAATGGAATGTCTAATTTTCTAGTGACTTTAGCAACAATACTAGATAATTCTACATTAACAAGAAAGGCTAATTCTGGATTATCTTCACATTTTTCTACATTAGTTAATCCTGCAGTATGTATTACCACACAGGGTGCTATTGACTCCAATTGAATTAGCAAACTTTGCTCTGAAGTGTAGTCAAGAAAAAGAACATTACCACCCTGAGGTTGGATTTGTCTTTCGTTTAAACCTAAATATACGGCGTAATCACTCCTTTTAGAATAAAACCAGTTAACAGCTAATAGTCCTGATCCTCCAGTAAGTAAAATAGAAGGTTTTTGACTCATTATATTTGACCTATCTTAAGTTTATTTTTTTTAATCCATTCCTCCAATTCTTCTACAGACATCCATTCTGAGTTATTATCTGAAGAATATGTAAAATCATCTGAGACAGGCTTACCTTCTTTTATTCGTAATGGATCTGATGACCATGCATGAATTGCAGGTAAAATTTTATAATAAGAATCATATTCAAACGTATGAGGAGCGTCCTCAACTCCAATCATTTGTTCATGAATTTTTTCACCTGGACGAATACCAATAATTTTCTGTTCTGCTTTAGGGTCAACGGCTTTAGCTATATCTCCAATGGTCATAGATGGAATTTTTTTTACATATATTTCTCCCCCCAACATATCGTCAAACGCTTTCCAAACTAATTTCACCCCCTCTTCTAGTGTAATCATAAAACGTGTCATTCGAGGATCTGTAATTGGCAACTCGCCGGAACCAACTAATTTGCTAAAAAATGGAATTACTGACCCGCGAGACCCCATTACATTACCATAACGAACAACTGAAAAGGTTGTTTGATTTTCATTTACATTTGAGTTTGCTGCAACAAATAATTTATCAGATGCTAATTTAGTCGCACCATACAAATTAATAGGGTTACTTGCTTTATCCGTGGACAATGCTACTACTTTTTTAACGCTGCTTTCTATACAAGAGTCGACTAAATTCATTGCGCCATTTATATTCGTCTTAATACATTCAAACGGATTGTACTCGGCTGTTGGAACAATTTTTGTTGCAGCAGCATGCACAACATAATCAATACCATCTAAACATCGAGAGAGTCTATCCTTATCTCTAACATCACCTATTACAAATTTTACCCTTGGATCATTTGTGAATTTTTGAGCCATCTCCCATTGTTTCATTTCATCTCTAGAATAAATTACAATTCTTTTAGGATTATATTTTTCAAGAGTCATCGGAACAAATGTATTACCGAATGATCCTGTGCCACCTGTAATAAGAATAGAAGAATTTTTTAACATAATGTAAATATTAATTTGAATTATAAATAACGCACAAAACTGCGCACATTTAACCTATTTTTCAACCTTTTCTGGTAACCCATAAACAAAAAATCAAACATGTAAAGTGATTGATTTTCAACTTATTAATGATTTATGAATATCTGCGAACACTCCTAATTAGTGTGGACCACACTAATCCAAATTCCTATCCCATTAACTTCATAAATACCCCAACATCTTTCAACATTTTCTCTGTAAACTCCAGGGGTTGGTACAAGGCAACTCGTATTTTTTTATCAATCAAAGTTTCCGCCTTTTCTATTAATTGATATAAATAACCCTTATCAACATCGCCCACTATTACTAAATCCACAAAGGGATTGTTTTTCCCTAAAGCTAAATCTCCGGTTAGGTATACTTCATCCACATTTCCCAACTTGTCCAATACATTTTCAATAATCTGATCCAAGCCAACATATTGCATTATCACACCCCTTAAACTTTTAAACATGGGATGCTTGGTATTTACAGTATAATGTTTAGCTTTTGTATTAGTAGTTTCAGTATGCTCTTGTATCAATTGCATTTCCGATAGCTTATTTAATTCCAAGCGCACCGTATTACTACTTACTTCCAAATCTCGCTCTAAGCCACGTAAATACACAGTACTAGCGGGATTGAGTAATAGTTTTGTAAGTAACTGTACTCTAATTTTTCCAGTAAAAATTTTATCTAAGATCATTGGGGTAGATGAGAATTTTAAAAGTGTAAAAGACGGCTTCGCCGCCCTAAGTCACATATTAATGACAAAAACTCAATATTATATTATAAATATAGCGCAATATTGAGTAGTGAAAAT
>CANCKV010000015.1 GCA_947378615.1 Chitinophagaceae bacterium
TCCAAAACGCCTGTTGCCAACACAACATCTCCAATAAAAGCTGTCTGAATGATTAATATTCTTTGCATCGGCAGCAAATCTAAGTGTAATCAGTAGAAGTTATAAAATATGAATGATAAGTGATGAGTCATTTATAAAATAAACCTCAACGACATGGCTTTACTTATATTTCAGCATTCATAATTCATCACTTGTCAATAAGTTGTTCCAATAAATGAGTGAATTGTTGTCGTAAAATCATTTTTGCTCCAAGGCTTTCGAGGTGTTCTGTATATACCTGACAATCTATTAATAGCACCCCTTCCTTTTTAAGTTCTTCTACATATTTAATAAATGCGTATTTACTAGCATTACTTCGATGAGAAAACATGCTCTCACCAAAAAACACCTTGCCCATTCTGACACCATACAATCCCCCTACTAAAATACCATCTTGCCATGCTTCTGCGCTGTGTGCAATACCCATTTTGTGTAATTCGGTATATGCCCACGCAACTTCTTGTTTTATCCAAGTTCCATCTTGTCCTTTACGTTCGGTATCCTTACAGGCATTGATAACTGCCGTAAAATCTTTGTTAATAGTAAATTCGAAAGCATCTCGTTTAAGTAGGGTTTTCATGCTTTTACTAACTACTAATTCATCTGGAAGTAAGACGAATCTAGGATTTGGACTCCACCACAAGGGTGCTTTCCCGTCGTACCAAGGGAATATGCCTTTTCTATAAGCAAGAAGTAATCTTTCTACACTTAAATCACCGCCTATTGCTAATAATCCATCCTCTAATGCTTCCTCGGTTGAAGGAAACCATAGCCTTTCATTTAGTATGTGTAGAGCCATTATTCAATTATGAAATATGAATTATGAAATATGAGTGACTATATCCGATGAGCTATAAGTTATCTTAGCTATTATTAAATAAGTCAAAATACAAGATTCATCACTCATAGTTCATATTTCATAACTTATTTTCTTACATTTTCCTCAATTGTAGCATTGATTCCTCTATCAGTAATTGCTACACATAAGGGTTGCAATGTCTTGTAGGAACCTTCTTTCACTGCATATTTACCGTTATAGTGAATTATAAATGCACATTGTTCGGCTTGTTCTTCTGTATGTCCACATACTTCCATTAATGTTTCAATTACCCATTCAAATGTATTTACATCGTCATTCCAAATGATAATACAATGGCTATAAGAATCAACCATTACTGTTTCATCATCTTCTTTTTCCCAAGTTTTTGTTGCTAAAATGTCCGAGTGTTTCATAATATCCTAATAAATAAGTTTTGCAAAAATAGAAGGTAATGTTGAATGATAAAAAATAAAAGCAAAAAGAATTAGTCTAAAGTTAATTATTTTGAGATAATTGAAAGGCGTAGTTATCCTAGATTAGAGTTAATAAACGCAACTTGACATTTAATAAGCACAGATTCCTAACACTTTTATACTTCAACTTAATTTCTTTTCCCATGCATTGCTAAAAGCTGTACATTACATTGCTTCCAATGAAGTTTTAGACTCATTTCAGTCTTAAATCATGTTCAAAAATATTCCACGATGTATAAGTCAAAAGGAACAACGATTTTAATTGCCGATGCCGATACCGCTTTTTCAGATTCTTTGGAAAAGATTTTAAATAAAAGAAATTTTTTAGTGATTGACAAGGTTTCTAGCAGAAGTCAGTTAGCAGACATTTTATTAGAAGTATATCCAGATTTAGTAATTGTCGATTATAATATTTCTCAAATGACAGATGGTGATGCTGCATTAGATATTCATCATCGATTTCCCCGTCAAAAGATTCTCTTACTTACTTATTTTGCTAATCTTGATGTCTTTTCATTTTGTATTGAAAATGGCATAAATGGATTTCAACTTAAAGGGTGTAATCCGGAAGAATTGTATGAATCAATTGAAACGATTCTTAATGGTGGCTTTGCATTACCAGGAGAACATGCAAACAGTGAAATATCAGGAGATAAGCCTCCTGTATTAAATGCGTTAGGAAAAAAGTTGAAACTTACGCTTAGGGAAATTCAGGTAATAAAGTATTTGTCTGAAGGAATAACTGACGATAATATTGCCAAGTTATTATTTCGTAGTAAGGCTTCTATTGAAGAATACAAGAACTCCATTTTCGAGAAAACACATATCTCACAACTTGAACATTTAATAGCTTATGCAAGCTTGAATTTATTATGATGTAATCAAATAGAAATTGAGGGTTTAGTGTTTAAAAAGAACCACTGATTGAATAGTTTAAAAAAAATCGCTTGTACTTTATTGAAATGAAAGTACAAGCGTTTTTATTTTCATCTTCCTTTATAAATATTTAGCTCAATTGCCTCTTATACATCTGTACTGCATTTTCATAGCCAAGATACAAGGCATCACAAACAAGTGCGTGACCAATGCTGACTTCATCAATCCAAGGAATGTTTTGAGCAAAGTATTGTAAGTTATGTAAATCAAGGTCATGTCCTGCATTAATTCCCAAACCAAGTTCTCTTGCTTTATTTGCCGCTGCTATATAAGGGGCAATGACGGTCTGCTTTTCTTCCTGAGTACTGCTAACTCCTAATAGTGCAAATTGAGTTGCATAACTCTCTGTATATAATTCTATTCTGTCAGTACCCGTTAGTGCAGCGCCTTCTACCATTTCAATTACAGGGTCAACGAAGATAGAAACTCGTATTCCTGACTTTTTGAAAACAGAGATAATATCAATTAGATAATCCTTATATTTGATAGTATCCCATCCGTGGTCACTCGTCAATTGTCCTAATGTATCGGGAACTAAAGTAACCTGATGAGGCTTTGCAGCTAATACTAAATCCACAAATTTTTGTTCGGTAGGATTGCCTTCAATATTAAATTCTGTAGTAATAATTTCTTTGATATCAAAAACATCCTGATAGGTAATATGTCTTTCGTCAGGACGAGGATGAACGGTAACGCCATCTGCACCAAACCGTTGTGCATCAATTGCAGCTTTTACCACATTCGGATTATTGCCTCCCCTACTATTCCTAATTGTGGCAAACTTATTTATATTAACACTCAACTTTATCATGCTGCAAATATAAGATTTTGATTATGGATAAGGAATTGATGTGACTATTCAAATAGAATAATAGTTATACCCAAAATAATAAACACAATATTCATTCAAACAGTGTTACATTTGCAATAACGCCGAAGTCGTTTAGGACGTTAAGAGAAGGAACTAGCAATAGTGGCATACACTCATCGGACAAATGTTTTCTAGCCAATTGTTTTAAATAGCAATTGGCTTTTTTATTTTCTTTCATAGAGAGTATTGAGAGCTAAATATTTCTTTACTGTTCTTATTTCTTCTGCATAAAAATAAGTTTCCACAATTTTAGTTTTATATAGCAAACAGATATTCCCAATTTTATTCTTCTCAAAAGAAATTTTGCATTCAGTAGAGTAATAGCATTGATTAAATTAAAATCAGCTAATTATTTTTTTTTCAAATAAATTATTCATCAAAGAAATCTTCATCAAGGTCTAAAGGAGTGAGTTATTTCATAAAAAAGCTATTGCCTGTGAGGTCACACAAGAGTGAGTTATTTCATAAAAGATGATGCCTCTGTGGTCACAGAAGTGAGTAGTTTCATAAAAGATCTAGCCTCTGTGGTCTAAAGAGTGACTTCTTTTATAAAAGATATTGCCTCTGTGGTCACAGAAGTGAGTTGTTTCATAAAAGATGTAGCCTCTGTGGTTTCATTAGTGAGTTATTTCATGAATGATATTGCCTCTGTGGTCTCTAGAGTGAGTAGTTTTATAAACTATGGAACCGGTAGGTCTAAAATATGCTGCTTTAATTTTTCTTATTATCAACCTATTATCTCCTTTATTCCTCATTTCTCTATAACTTTTACCTTACAACTATACTCACAACTTAGTGCGCAATCAAATTTGCCATCAACCGATACGCACCTGGAACACCTGCAGGTAACTGCCTGAATAATACCAAGCTAACATAAGTAAACCGACCCTTTCCCAAAGTAGTAGTGATGAGGCTACCTGTTCCATCGGCTTTATCGCCACTGTCTTTCATCCCCAAAATGGATTCGTAATGTGTATCAATCTGCTCTGCTTGGTAAGTACTTCGCTCCTGAGTCCATCCTTCAAAATCTTTATCTGTAATCTTATTCGGGTAATTCAAGAGGGGGCTATTTGGCAGTAAAAAGTGTACGGCTGCATCTTCCTCAGTTACTCTCGACAAACTATTGACCACAAAAGGATAGGGGCCAATTTTAATATTCTTAGTGCCTACAAGATTACTCTTAGCATATTGAACAATCAGATTACCACCATTCTTAACATAGTTCATCAGAATCTCATTCTTTGTCGTCAACCATTCCAATAGATTATAAGCCCTTATGCCTGTTACTATGGCATCGTATTGCTTCAAAGTTGTTTCATTGATGTCTATTTCTGTCAAGAACTTAACTTCATATCCCATATTAATTAAGGCATCAGGCACTTTATCGCCTGCCCCTACGATGTAACCAATCTTCTTTCCGACAATCTTACAATCTACATTTACGAGATTTGCCTTAGCCTTAGGAAAATAAGTTATTGTAGGAATATGGTCGTAGGCAATTGTCTTTGTAAACCCATTATAAGTGCCTTCATTTGCATACAAACTAGCAATTTCCGTAGTATTAGCTTGCTTTGACTTAGGTGTAAATGTACCCGACCAAGTATTTTCTGTATTATTGAAAGTGCCATATTTGATTAGTTTGTCGCTATAAGTCCAATTCTCGGTGAATTGTTGTTTTATTTTATACAACACACTGTCTTTAACATTCGATTTAAAATGAATATCCGCCTTTACAGGCACTCCATTTATCGAAATGTAATTGTCTTTTGTATAATTCAATTCCATTTTGGGAAGTACTACAACGGGTTGGTATAATTCTCCCTTTGCAGGATCAACAATCTTAAATTGAACAGGTCGATTGATTGTAAAAGTTTCTCCTTCAATCTTTACTTGATAACTCACTCGAAATGCAGCTTCGTTCTCAGCCTTACCAATTAGCTTTTGGTCACGTACATCAAAACTGCCATTATCAATAGGGTATTCGAGCCAATAAGGTTGTGAAATCTTCCTGTTTTCTGCTACAGCAATTGCGTGGGCTATTGTGATGTTTTTATTTAATCCTAAAGAGATTTTCACGGTTGTGTCCCAACCATCAACATTTATATGCGTCAAAGAAATAGTAGTATTCGCACCAAAACGATTATTTAAAACCAAACTTACTTTTAGGGTATCGCCCTGTGCGATTGTTTGTTGTGCTGTAGTTGCTTCTGAAAACAAACCACTACAAGATTCTATCAAATCCTGTACTTCTCCTAACTTTTTGTTACGCCAATTACTTTCGGGTAATGCCTTAATTGTTTGATATATACTGACTAAACTAGGAACACTTGCAGAAGGATTAATAAAACTGAATTGTTCGGCCAACGTCTTAATCTTTTCTTCAATTGCAGCACCACCCTGAATTCGATTCCAACTAATGTCTATCCCATCCATTAATTCATTTTGAGGGGCAGCCCCCCCTGTAGTTTTGAAGTATTCAATAAATTCTCCCCTCCTTCTAGGTCGTCCTTCTCCTTGACTCTTGTGCATGCTTCTCGCCTCCCCTCCTATCTCTCCATAACTCTTTCCTAATAAGGGATTGTATCCTCCTACATCAATTTTCAATTGGTCATCAGCAGTCGTATTAATAGTACCAAAGCTGTAGGTATTCCATAGTATTCGTTTTGCTTGCCAAGGCTTTACACCATAATTCAATTGTTCGGGAAACTTAGTCGGGTCGGCAGCAGCAGTAAAAGCTTCATTTGCCAATAACGAAGAAGCTGCATGATGTCCATGTCCCGCACGGGCATCACCGGGAAAACGAGTAATGATGATATCGGGTTGATACTGCCTAATAATCCAAACAATATCACTCAGTATCTTATCCTTACCCCATATCTTCAGTGCTTCTGTAGCATTTTTACAAAAACCAAATTCGAAGGCACGACTAAAATATTGTTCACTGCCATCAATTCTCCTTGCAGCCAACAACTCTTGTGTACGAATCATCCCTAATTCAACACCTTGTTCACTACCAATCAAATTCTGACCTCCATCGCCACGAGTTAAGCTTAGATAGGCAGTACGATATAGTTTTTCTTTGGCAAACCAAGGCAACAATCCATTATTTTCATCATCGGGATGCGCTGCTATGTAAAGGACACTCCCCAACACATTCAACTTCTTTATCTGCAAATAAATATCTGCACTAGTATTCACAACAGGTTGTTGTGCGTGAAGTGTTTGCAGGAAAAAGCAACAAACCAATAATGATTTGAACAATAATTTCATAATTGTAATTTAGAGAGAATCTTTAACACAAGGTTATCAAGGGAGTAATAAGTAATAAGTTGTAAGTAATATGTTATAAGTTTAAAGCACACTAAACTATGAAACAAATTACTCAGCTTGTTCTGTGGTATCACCACGAGAAACAAGGTATCATAAGCATGTAAATCAACCTCTTACTAACCTATTACTTATAACCTATTACTTATTACCTATAACCTATTACTTAACTAGTAATTGCTGTCGGAAGAGGCTTTTGAACCTTCAACTATCGCAACACTAGCACTACATCCAAGGCGAGTAGCACCTGCATCAACCAATTGTTTTGCAAATGCATAATCTCTGATTCCGCCTGATGCTTTTATTTGAATATGTGGGGGAAGATGTTTCCTGAATAGTTCTACTGCATGTACAGAAGCCCCCTTTTCAGCATAGCCTGTTGACGTTTTCAGGTAGTCAATCTCTGCAGGGCCATATAATTCACAGCATTTGATGATTTCTTCGTCGGTAAGAACTCCGCTTTCGATAATAATCTTAACAATCTTCTCTTTTTGCTTGATGACAGGCATCAAATGATTGATTTCATTAGCCAAATATTCCCAATCATTATTCTTAATGGCAGAAATATTAATTACAATATCTAATTCATCTACGCCATCAACAATTGCTAACAATGTTTCAGCTAATTTAGCTTCTATAGCACTATAGCCAAATGGAAATCCAATAACAGTGGCCACCTTGACACCTGTTCCATTTGTCAACACTTTAGCCTGCTTGATGAAATTAGGTGGAATACAAACAGAGGCGAATTGATATTCGATTGCTTCCTTACATGCCTTTTCGATGTCACTTACTAGTGCAGTAGGCTTCAAAACTGTGTGGTCGATAAAATGATTAAGCTTCATTTTCTTGTAGTTATTAGTGGTTAGTTGTAAGTGGTTAGAATCATTAGTGGCATCTCATTTTTCTGATAACTAACCACTAAAAACTAACCACTATTTGTAGTATTCCCCAGAGGGTTGTTTGTATAATTTACTTTGTTGAAATGATTGGTAAAGATTTAATTCTCTAGCATGCGTATTTGCCCACATCTGATAGTATTGCGGATTAGCCGCCTCACCAAATATCCATTGATTATATGCGTCAAACAATCCATTTTTCAATAAGTATTGCTGTTGATCAAATAAATGAAATGGAGTCTTCTCGTTTTGCTTTGCATTAAACCAATTCAAGATGAATCTTGTTCGTAATGCACCCAAAATATCGGCATCTATCCCCCCTTTTGTAACACAGCTAGCTAAAGCAACATTTGTAAACCAAGCTTTTTGAAATTCATTTAGATTAGGGTTTATAGCCAATTTATCTAAGGCATCCCCTGTAAATATTTTTTTGTAGGCATCAAACAGTTTTACTTTAATCAATGCAGAATGTGCTGTGTAGCTTTCGAGATTCAAGAAGATTTCCCCGTATTGAATTGCCCAAAACAAATCTATTTTAACTTTACAATAATACATCGTCGCATTATAATAATTATTGCTATAATTGGGGTCGGCTTTAATTCCTGCTTCCCATTGAATAATCGCATCAGAAAGCTTGTTTTGCATAGCAAACAGTTCCCCATATTCATTATACAACACACCCGACTCTGGAAATTTCTTTAATCCTTGTTTATAAAGTGTCTCTGCTTCTGCAAATGAATTATTCGATTTATACGCCATCCCGAGCGTTTGGTAGGACTGCTCAATAGCTTTTGGTTTAGCTACTAATTCTTTTCCCAATGATATTGCCTTGTCATATTTTTTTTCAATAATAAGTAAGTAACAATAATCATTTAATGCATCAATGTTGTCGGGGTCGACTTTTAAAAGAGCATTGTAGTAAGTAATGGCACTATCAGGTTCTCCCTTCATCATAAATGTTCGAGCAGTTTTATAAAGTGCATCAGTGGATTGTGCGGAGGCAACAGAAAGGGAACTAGCAAAAAAAAGTATTAAAATATATTTAATCATAAAAGAACACATCATTGAGAGCCGTAAAAGTAAGTATTACTTACATACACTCCATCAAATAGACGATGTTGATTGTAAGGAAACCTAATTTGGTGTAGAAGAAGGGGAAAGTGAATGAAGGAAAAGAATAAGAAAGATGATTCCTTTTGAATTGCCTAATGAATCATCTAAAGCAGTAAGGAATTATAAAAAAATAATTTAAAGTACAAAAAAGGGAGACAAACTTAATTGCCTCCCCTTTTATTCACCTTAAAATCAACAATTTATAGAGCCTTCATAGCTTCTAAACGCTCCCATCTGTGAACGATTCCTTCTTTTGCCATTTCAAGTAACTCTAGCCCATTTTCAGGGTTACTGTTCTTGATGACAGCAAAACGATTTTCTTTATACATAAAGTCCTCTAATGCAACTGTAGGTTCCTTGCAATCGATAGTGAAACGTTTTCCCTTTTCATTTGCAGGATTATACCTGAACAATGGCCAATAACCTGATTTAACAGCTTCTGCCTGATGAGCAAGTCCTTTTTCAATATTGAAACCATGAGAAATACAGTGACTGTACGCAATAATAATTGATGGACCAGGATAAGCTTCTGCTTCCAAGATAGTCTTAAGCGTATGAACATCATTTGCACCAATTGCAATTTCTGCAACATAAGCAGTACCATGTGCCATTGCTTGCATTGCCAAATCTTTTTTACCAGTACGTTTACCTGCAGTTGCAAACTTAGCATTTGCACCTGTAGGAGTTGACTTAGATTTTTGTCCACCTGTATTTGAATACACTTCGGTATCTAATACCATGATGTTTATGTTTTCTCCAGTTGACAATACATGGTCTAATCCACCATATCCAATATCATAAGCCCAACCATCACCACCTACGATCCATACAGATTTGTTTTCTAAGAAGTCAACTACCTGTAACAATATGTTAGCTTTAGGTGAAGCAATATTTGCTAAGACAACTTTCAAATCAATAATTCTTGCATGAATTTCAGCGAAATCAGTTGGAGTTACTTGTGGATTTGCCAAGATACTTTCTACCAATCCAACACCTATTTCTACTTTCATTTCATTTAACAATGAAATTGCATAAATCTTCTTTTGGTCGGAAGCTAACTTCATACCTAAACCGAACTCTGCATTATCTTCAAACAAAGAGTTAGCCCAAGCTGGACCTTGTCCTTCACAGTTTTTAGCCCAAGGAGTAGTAGGAAGATTTCCACCAAAAATGGAAGAACAACCAGTAGCATTAGCTACCAACATTCTACTACCAAATAATTGTGACATCAATTTCAAATATGGAGTTTCACCACAACCAGCACAAGCACCTGAGAACTCAAATAAAGGTTCGAGTAATTGAGAAGAACGAACTTGAGCAGGATTCAAACGAGTACGATCTACTTGAGGAAGTCCTAAGAAGAAGTCCCAATTTTCTTTTCCTGCTTCTTTTAATGGAATTACATCTTCCATCTTCAAGCATTTGTTTGCAGGTTCTTTCTTACTTGGAACAGGACAAACTTCCACACACAAATTACATCCTGTACAATCTTCTACAGAAACTTGTAGCGTGTAGATTTCATCCGCCTTAGAAAATTCCTTTCCTACAGGATCTACATATCTGAATGTTGCAGGAGCATTACTCATCAATGAACGATCAACAACCTTTGGACGAATGGCCGCATGAGGACAAATGATAAAGCATTTACCACATTGACTACAAGAAGCTTCATCCCAAACAGGAACAAATTCTGCCAAATTACTCTTTTCGTATTGAGTAGTTGCTGTTGGATAAGTTCCATCAAGTGGCATTGCACTAACTGGCAAATCATCACCTTCTCCTGCAATTATTTGAGATAATACATTTTTCACAAAATCAGAAGCTCCTTCCATTGATGGAACATCTAATCCTTTTTCGCCAACCTTATATTGACTATAATCTACTTTGAAAAGATTTTCTAAAGCTTTATCTACCGCATTGTAATTCTTTTCAACCACTGCATCTCCCTTCTTACCATACGTTTTCTTGATAGATTTCTTGATATATCCTATTGCCTCATCTTGTGGTAACACGTTAGAGATAGCGAAGAAACAAGTTTGAAGAATACCGTTAATCTTAGAACCCATTCCTGTATCACGACCCACCTTAGATGCATCGATTACATAAAACTTCAATTCTTTTTCAACGATTTCTGTTTGAACAGCTTTTGGTAATACATTCCAGACTTCATCTTTTCCATAAGGAGAATTTAAAAGGAATGTTGCACCATGTTCAGCATTCTTAAGGATGTCATGTTTCATAATTAATTGAAACTGATGACAAGCTACAAAGTTTGCAGCGTTCACTAAATAAGAAGAACGAATGTTATGATTGCTGAAACGTAAGTGAGAAACAGTCAATGAACCTGATTTCTTAGAGTCATATACAAAATATCCTTGTACAGAATAGTCGGTTACATCTCCAATAATCTTGATTGTATTCTTGTTAGCACTAACAGTACCATCAGCACCTAGACCATAAAATAATCCTTTGAATAAATGATCCTCAATAGAGAATGTCTTATCATAATCAAGACTCAAATGAGTAACATCATCTTCGATACCCACTGTGAATTGTCTCTTAGGATTTGTCTTTTCTAATTCTTGGTAAACAGATTGAACCATTGCAGGAGTGAACTCCTTAGAACCTAAACCATATCTACCACCTATTACAACTGGTAATTGGGCAGATGCCCATCCTTGATGTAAGGCAGTCACTACATCCATATATAGAGGTTCGCCTAATGCACCGTTTTCTTTGCAACGATCTAAAACTGCAATACCCTTTACAGAAGCAGGCAATGCGTTGATGAAATGAGAAACAGAGAAAGGACGGAAAAGATGTACGTGTAAACAACCTACTTTCTTACCTTGTTTATTCAAGTAATCGACTGTTTCATAAACAGCACCTGCACCCGAACCCATAATAATGATTACTTGTTCAGCATTTGCATCACCATAATAATCAAATAATTTATAAGCTCTTCCAGTTAGCTTTTCAAATTGATCCATCGTTTCAATAACAATCTCTGCCACTTTATCATGATAGATATTACTAGCTTCACGACTTTGGAAGAACACATCTGGGTTTTGAGTAGTACCTCTGATTACAGGGTTTGAAGGATTTAAACCATGCAGACGATGACGTGCCAAATCTTCTTCACTAATCATATCCTTGATAGTTTCATCAGGAATGATTTCTACCATATTCAATTCATGAGAAGTACGGAAACCATCAAAAATATTCAAGAATGGAATTCTTGATTTTAAAGACGCAGAAGTAGCAATCATCGCCATATCGTGCGCTTCTTGAGGATTTGCACCGAACAACATAGCAAAACCAGTTTGTCTGACTGCCATCACATCACTATGATCACCGAAAATAGACAATGCGTGAGTTGCTAATGCCCTTGCAGAAATATGAAAAACTGTAGGTGTCAATTCTCCTGCAATCTTGTACATATTTGGAATCATCAATAATAATCCCTGAGAGCAAGTAAACGTTGAAGCCATTACACCCGATTGTAACGCACCATGAATGGCACCGGCAGCACCGGCTTCACTCTGTAAGGTTACTACTCTAGTAATTTCGCCCCATATATTTTTCTTTTCTTGACTACTCCATTCTTCAGCCCATTCACCCATTGGAGAGGAAGGGGTTATTGGATAAATAGCACAAACTTCACTAGTACGATAGGCGATGTGTGCGGCCGCCTGATTACCATCTGTTATCTCAATCTTTTTCATTCCTTTTGTATTTAAATAATTTTCACCAAAAGTAAAGTGCGGTTTTTTCTTAAATGCTGACATAAGTCAATAGTGCATATAATTCTTGCTTGCATTATTGATTAATACTCTACGAAATCGTTAAATAAGTGAACATTAAGTGAAAAATAAGGCATTTTAACGAAACTTTTTTGTTACGAACTTAGAAAAAATTGGCATAACGAGATTGAAGTAGTGAAAAATAGTGCAATAAAAAAGGAGACAGTTTTTAATTGTCTCCTTATATAATTGTTCCCTCAATTATGTCTTTTTATTTGCCCTCTACTTTTTTAGTAGGGACAATACAATTACTGCCACTACATCCACCTGTAGCACAACAGCCTTTGTTTAATAATGCCATTATCACTATACCTCCTCCAAATAATGCAGCAGCCCATTGCTTTTCGTTGAAAGCTTGAATGATAACAATTACACCTAATACCATCGAAAGGATTCTTCTAAAATTCCATCCTGTTAATATTTGCGCTCTCATAATTTGTGATTTAAATGATTTAAAATGATTAAAATGATGAGATCATTTATATATAGACAACTCATAACTCATATCTCATAGTTTATTTTGAAGGCTACTCCAACCTCCGCCATTAAATACATTATTATATCCCTTTGAAACTAAAATGCTTTTTGCAGAAGCACTACGCATTCCCGATGCACAACAAGTAATAATTGTAGCATCCTTTTTATATTTCGATATTCCATTTGCAATATTGTTTAATGGAATATTGACTGCCCCTTTAATATGACCTGATGCAAATTCGCCGGGACTTCTTACATCTATAATTATTGCACCATTCGCCTTTAATAATGCAAAATCTATTTTGGGACCACATCCAAATATTTTTTTAAGTTTTCCTATCATTTCAATTACGATTTACGAATTATCAATTACGATTCTTCAATTTAAATTATCAAATATTAATTATCAATTGTACAGCTATCTTCTAAACAACGCTTAGGGCGAATGAAACCAGAAATAACCACCACTGTGCCTATAACAAGCCCAATCCATCTACTTTCATCATGATTTATGATTCCATAATAGAGAAGTGCGCTACCAAACGACCACCTAATCGCCCTATTAAACCATAATACAATTTTTGTTTCCCGAGTATCGCTTTTCATTAATTTCAATTTAAACCGCTGATGAAACAATTGAGATTATTTCATCAGCAGTAATAATTCATTACTACGACAATTCATCAATTCATTCGGTTATTTATCATTCTTGCAAGTCTTAATTCCCAATGGCATGTACAAAGGGCAAATACTAATCAGACTAGTAAAAATAAAGACACCCGCAAGTATTAATAAAATAGTGGCAGTCATTCCATTAATGATGTTCATAAAATAGCAAATTGCGATTACGACAGCAACCAAGACTCTGATGATTCTGTCAACAATACCCATGTTCTTTTTCATTATAGTAATTTTTTGTTACAATGCAATACTACATAGCTGAAAAAAGAAATTATGTAACAAAAGTTACATATCCTTCATGATTTTTATTTGGCTACGGGATAAAAGCAATTTATTATCGTTTTCAAGCTTCTTTAATAGTCGAGAAATCACTTCTCTCGATGTGGCCAATTCATCTGCAATTTGTTGATGGGATAGGTTTAAGAGAGTGGAACCGGTTGTTTTTACCTTTTCTTTTAGATAGGAAACAAGTCGTTCATCTAATTTTTGAAAGGCAATATGGTCAATTGTCTTTAGTAAATCATTAAATCGAAGTCGAATAGTCCTCATTACAAATGTTTTCCACGTTGGATATTTTGACATCCACGCATCCATAACAGTAAAGGGCAAGGATAACATTTCAACATCATCCTCAGCTACAGCTTTTATTTCGCTAGGAAAATGTTCCATACAGCATGTAAAGGTCATAGCACAACTTTCGGCAGGGTTGATATAATAGAGTAATATTTCCCTGCCTTTTTCATCTATCCTAGTTACTTTAATAGAGCCTGACAATATAATTGGCATTTGTTTTATCAATTGCCCAATTTCAATGATGACACTTCCTGCTGGAATTGATAAATGCTTTGCCTTTGCCTCTATTTCTTTGATGAGTTCAGGTTCAAAAAGATATTCAAATTGTTCCTTAATATTTACTTTTTCCTGTGCAATATCGTAATTCATCATAAAACCCATTTTATAAAAGAAAGTCACTTATTTTAATCTCGCCAAAATTAAGGGTTTGGAATATGAATGAAATTATGATGTTCCATTTTCAACTAATTTGAAAGCATTTTGAGTTTATTTGGACTCAATATCAGGTGAAAATATCATATTCCAAACTTATTCTGTCCGATTTTCACCTGATTTGAAAGCAATTTCAGGTCATTTGAAAGCATTTTCAGGTGATTACATCATTACCCAACTTATTCTGTCACATTTTCACCTGATTTGAAAGCATTTTCAGCTGATTTAATAATTAAATCACCCGAAAAATGATTCAAATTAACTCATAAAAGAATGAAATAACGCTTAATCGCATTGATTCAAGCTGAATTGAGTTGATTTTAAGTTGAAATTAATTTCATTCAGCCTCTTTTTTTGCGAATACAAACAACTTTTCAACTCAAATCAAACACAACCAATAAAATGAAATGCTTAAACTTTTAGTGACGGTGAGACGGAATTGAATTGGACTACTTCTAGCCTCTAATTCGTTTAAGGAGCAAAGGTGAAAGTATGTTTTTTATAAAAAATTCACCTGGTGCATATATGTTTTTTGTTTCTATAGTGGGATTACCAATCCTATAAGGGGGCTTGAAGTCCTTATAGGGTTTAACAGTCAGCGAAAAACTTTCATGCACCCAAATAGAATTAAAATCAATTAACGAATGTGGCAAATTATCAAAAAAAGAAACTTTTTGATGTTTTTTTACAAAAACTTTGGTCTCAACAGAATAAATACACCTACTAATACGTTATATATTGTGAAAAGAATTTTTGATTAAAATAATAAAGGGCTCAAACTCACATTTTTGCACTTGTTTTTTTGAATGAATGGTGTTCAATTATAACCTTACAATGAATAGAACAATTAATAGATATTGGTTATTATCAATATTTTCCATGATGTTAGGAATGGCTTCAGGTCAATATTCCGAAACATCTGCTGGAAAATTTCTGAACAATACCGCAGATTATACTTCCAAATATGCGCCAAGTTATACTGCAAACTATACTCCTTCAAATTATGTAGGATTTTTTGGCACTGTAACCGATTACACAGGAGACCTGAATAATAATGTGTTTGGATTATTTCGGTACAAATATTTCAATCTAGGTGTAGCAATTGCACTTGAACAATATTTAAATCCTTTTTTCAATATTAAGGAACAGATATCGTATGATTGGGTGCAATATGAAAGTCCAACAAAACTAACAGGGGTGGATGCACAATTCCTTTCTGCCGACTTGATTTTTAAATATAAATTCAACAATGATTATGCATTAAGAGAAGCTGCTACAATTGCTCCATTTATTGAGTTTGGTGGTGGGGGAACTTACTTCAGTTCGAGGAAGTTTATAAATGACAAATCAGGTTCAGGTATTATAAATGATACTAAAATAAATGTTTTGGCAGGACTTGGATTGACATTTCGATTAAATGCAAATCTAAATTTAGAATTAGC
>CANCKV010000016.1 GCA_947378615.1 Chitinophagaceae bacterium
CTACCTAAGGATACGCCCAAATAGCGAACGCCCAAACCATAAGTAAGTCCACCAATTCCCCATAAAATCCCCATCAAGAAGGTAGCAGCTAGAATTGTACCTGAACAATTTGAAATAATTGTTCCAAAACCAGGAATGGTAAGATAAGCCGCAATAGGAGGTACGATTAGCCAAGAGAATAATCCTCCCACAATCCAAAAGCTTTCCCAACTCCAACCCTTAACTTTTTTGTAGGGAAGATAAAAGCTGCCAGAGGCAAACCCACCAATAAAATGAAAAATAACCCCTAATAATGCTTGCATGTTTTAATTGTTTTTCGTTATGACTTGCAAATTGAGTAGCGAAAATATAGGTCTGTTTTTTTTCGGCATCATGTACCGTTATGATTTTTTTAAATTTTATTGCTGTTGAGGAAGGTTTTACCACGAAGTGTGAGATGTATGGGTTCATATTTCTTGTTATATAACTTTTAGAAAAATGAATAAAGGCTACCTCATAGGCACATAGAAAGGACTATCCTTTTTTTATACTTTTTAGAAAAAGAAGGTTATAGAGGAATCCTACTTCGTAGCATTGGAAACGACTTTCTGAAAAGAAGTTTTATAATAGAATCACATAGTTCTTTATTATTTTCTATTGAAAAAAAGAAGCTAATATAGTAATCCTGCTTCGTAGAATTTGGGAAAGCATTAGTGAAAAGATGGTATTGCTCAATTTATTTATTCAGCATTCCTAAAGTACTCTTCGAAAATAAGCCTGTCAGACTGAGGCTCTCGAAGGCCGGTTGAAATGGTTGAGTCGCTTTCACTTCGATAAACTGCTGATGACAAGTAGTTTATTTGTTTGAAAATCAATAATGAAAGTTTAAGTTGCTTACGGCTTCGACGGGCTCAGCTTGACAATCACCCTGATTTTCGGAGAGCACGTAATGTCATTTCAAAAAAATTTAGAACCTCTTATACTACATCATCCTAGTAGCCCGCATCAACTTAATGACATTGTCCTTCTAGATTTTATGGGCATGACTTATGTTTACTATTATCATGTTATCTCTTCGGAATTTTTAGTCTTTATCCATCCTTTCTATTTTCATATTATCTCTTGGGGATTTTCAGGAAATTTCTTTTCCTTACAAAGAATTGCTAATCAGGGAAGATTTCAATTTTGTTAGGCGGTTTCTTCACCTAATAACAGCCCCTAATGTGGGGGTATTAGTTTCTGACAATTGTAATAACTCATTGATTTCAAATAGATATTTCGTCAAAAACGATTAATTACTGGCAAAATTGGCATACTAATACTGAACCTTTGTGCCTTAGTACTGAATCTTTGCATGCTAGTATTCAACTAAGCGAGGCATTACTGAGTCTTTGCACTCAAATATTGAAGGTTTGGATGCTCGGAACCACCCTTTGTATGCTCGGATTCAAACTTGCATGCTCTAATTTAACCTTAATTGTTCGTTTCCTGAGACTTTGAATGCTCTCATCAAACCTTTGAATGCTCTCATCAAACCTTTGTTTGCTTTCATCACAACCTTGTTTGCTTGGACTCAAACTAGCAAGCTAGAGTTCATGCTTGATTGGCCATTTTCGGAGACATTGAATGCTCTCATCCAATTTTTGTATGCATGGACTTAACTTGGATTGATTAGTATGGGCATTAATTGGTCATTACTTGAAATTGTGTACCACGAAAGTATCAGCTCAAAATCTCTCTCAATGATTCAATGTCGTTAGGTAACGCAAAATTAAAAAGGACACCAATAACTAAATTGAAATATTATCAAATAGATTACTGATGTCCTCTTAAAACCATTATTTATTAAAACACTATTTCTTTATAGTAAATGCCTTAATAGATATTTCAGCACGTCTGTTCAATGCACGTCCTTCTGGATTATCTTGATTGTCAGCAGTTGTATTAGGTGCAACAGGCATTGATTTTCCAAAGGACTTTAAGGTCATTCTATTGGCATCTATACCTTGATCTGCAATATATTTTTTGGCCGCTTCAGCCCTTGCATTTCCTAATTTTAAATTATACGCATCGGAACCCTTTGAGTCGGTATAGCCATTAATATCTAAAGCAATCGAAATTGTAGGATATTTTTTTAGTATAGCTACAACCTGATCTAAGACAGGTACTGCATCCTGACGAACAACTGATTTATTAAAATCAAAATATATATTCTGTGGCTTTATCGTTGAATTGATTGAGTCAACAACTTGTTCTACCGTTTTTGTTACTATCACAGGTTTAATTTTCTTCAAACAAATTGAGAAAGTGTCATTAACATCATGCGTCAAGACTGTTTTTGATAAAGAAATTTTTTGTGATTCAGGAATATAGCCATCCTTTGAAACATAAAATCCATTGATTGAATCACCGTTGCCTGCAAAGAAGAATCCGCCTTTGTTAGTAGTGGTAGTAAAAGGAGCTGCAATTTTTTCAACATTAACTAAAGCATTTTCTATAACATTGGAAGCCGAATCGCAATCTAGTACATACCCAATTATCTTGTGGTGATAAACCTTTGGAATAATTTTCTTTGACAAAGAGAATATTTCCAAGCAACAATCTGAAGCACGATCGGAACTTATATAGGCATTTTTCAATAAACTATCTTTTGATGAACTGAAAAAATAAATATCATCCTTTGGAGAATTTACTGGAGCACCCATATTATAAGGATTCTTCAAAGAGGTCAATTCGCCTGTGGCAGCATAAATATCAAATCCGCCCATTCCTTTATATCCTTTACTTGCAAATGCAAGTGTTTTACTATAAGTATGATAGTATGGTGCTTGCTCATCCTCTTTGGTGTTAATACCTACAAAATTGAAAGGCTCTTCTGGATAAAAATTGGCATCAAGCTTTGCACCCCAAATATCAAAACCACCGCTCCCTCCTACCCTATCAGATGCGAATAAAATGAATTTGCCATCCTGGGTAACAGAAGGTTGAATTGAATTAGAACCCTCTAGATTGATTTTATCCAATTTGTGTGGCTCACTCCATGTTGTATCATTTATTCGTTCACTGACATAGATACCATAAAAGGTCTTTCCATTTTGAACGCTACTTCTACTAAAAAAAAGTTTCTTTCTGTCAGGTGTAAAAGTTGCAGTAGCCTCGTTGATTGATAAACGTGAAGGGAAACGTATCATTGTTGCCTTACCACTCAAAGAATCTTGATTGACGATTGTATTATAAAAAAGGTGGTTTACGTGCTGATTTGTTTTACTGTATTTATTTACCGTATCAACTATTCTTGCAGAGGTAAAAATGAGGGTATCCTGCAATAAGATTGGGGCATAAGCACCTTCTGCCTGTGCAATATTGCCTCTCAATTTCTTGATTGTAAATAACTTTTTAGAATCACTATTTTGTTGTGCTTTTATATAAGCTAGTGTCGATAATTCTTTAGTTGCTAAAGCCACTTTTGATTCTGAGCTACTATTTTCTTTGATAAAAGTATTGAGTTCATTTTTTGCCTCTTCAAACTTATTATTGCAACGCAAACTTACTGCATACCAATACCTTGCATACGGATAAGCAGTGTCGGGAGTCTGTAATAAACGAGCATAACACTTTTCTGATCGTTGATAATGATTAAGAGCACGATAACTCTCGGCTAACTTAAACGCAATGGGTTTTGTAACCAATTTACTTTCACTAATTATTTCATCTGCCCTTTGTGCACTATCTGACTTACTAAAAACTACATTTTTTTTCTGACTATAAGGAGTAAATGAAATCAATGGCTTTCTGATGCCGAGATAGATTTCATAGTTAACAATGGCATTATAATACTCCCCTTGCTTATAGAACCCGTCTGCAGAGCGCAATTCAAAAGCTTGCTGAGAAAATGCACTCAATTGTAAAAAGACAGCAATACTAAATATGATTATTTTGTTCATTCCTTAATAATTAAAATTGTTTTAATCCAGATTATCAACAGCAGTTTCTAAAAGCGAGGACATTTGAAAAATCCTTTCTGCCTTTTGTTATCCATATACATCAACGAAAGTTCAAAGCTACTTGTTCCTTTTACCAACTTACCTAATTGAGTAGTATTTACATCATAGCTTAGACCAAAGGTAAAATCACTAAAACTTAAGCCAATATAGGGATATATAGCATCCTCTATCCGATAATTTACGCCTCCTGTAATATCGGTGGAACCATTTACCGACATCTGAACATACCCTCCTAGCATTGTTTCTTTTGTATTCCCTTGTTGCATTACTAATACATTCGGCACAAAATGTGCTTTATCAGACAAATAAATATTCACCCCACCGTGCAAAGTATAACGAACAGGCAAGGTGCTTTCATATCCCGCAGAAAGGGAAGGGTCTTTAGGTTGATTGATATGAGCAGCAGAGAATCCTCCAAACAGATTCACTTTTTTATCTTTTTCAGCATCATAAAATATTACGCCTACGCCCATGTCAAATGCAGAGGCGGAAGGTTTGGTAATTGCTAACTGAGTGGGTAAATTAGGGTCGTAAGATCCATTTAAAAATTGGTTATCTGTTTGAACACCTGTCAAATCAAACCTCCTTCCTAACAAACCTGCTTGCATGCCAAATGTTACCACCTTATCTCCCTCACGACCGAATCGAACACCTGTATATGCAATAGATAATTGCGCATTGGTATATTTATAACCTGCATTTCCTGCACTTTGTTGCAGTAATTCCATTCCTAGATTAATATTCTTATCAGTAACAATATCACCCGATAATCCAATAGTAGAAAATGCATTAGTGATACTACTCCACTGATTCCTATGAATGACAGCTACCCGATAATTCCCATCAATTGCACCTGTAAGGGCAGGATTTAGCCATAAGGGGTGCATATAATATTGAGAAAAATGAGGATCCACCTGTGCGTCAACATTTCTTTGAACACCTGTAAATAACAGAATTGCCAAGACTATTTTAGTTATTTTCATCATACTATCTTATTAAATTTATTGCCCCCTTTTTAATTTGAATCTCCCCTGTAGTCATTTCAATTCTTGCTACATAGACATAAACACCTGGGGGCTGAGCTTTGCCATTAAATGTTCCTTTCCAACCCTTTGAAGGATCTTCAACTTGTCCTTTTGACATAAATATTTCATTTCCCCAAGAATCAAATATCCTTAATTCCATCTTTGCCATTGGGTCGCCACGAACATAAAATACTTCGTTGGGTCCTCCACTTCCTTTCGGGTTAAATGCATTCGGAATATAAACATACGGTGGTATTACCCTTATTTTGTATCTAGAAGAATCGAATCCACAGACATTTGAGACCACATAATAAATAGAGTCATCGCCGGAAGAAATCCCTGTAACTTTTCCTAAATTATCAATAGTTGCTATTGAAGGGAATTCACTAATCCATACACCATTAGGGGTATTATCTGTCAAAAGAATTGTTTGGCCAATATCAACAGTTGTTAGACCTGAAATTTGATCCGCCTTTAATTTTTCAACAACAGTCAGTACCAAAGTAGCGGCACTATCACAACCAACACTATTAGTTAGGTGTACGACATAAGTACCGTCAGAAGTATAAACTGTTCCATTGAAAGTGTAAGCATCTCCTTTACAAATTTCTTTATTAGTGGTAGAAGTAGTTGGCTTGTTTACAGTCAATATCAGGGTGGCAGCACTATCGCAACCAATAGAATTGGTTAAATGAGCTATATAAGTACCTGCGGTTGAATAGTTTACTCCATTAAAAGAATAGCTAGCTTTATCACAAATAGACGCTTTAGTAGATGAGGTAGAATTTGCCTTAACAGTCAAGACTAGGGTAGCTGCACTATCACAACCTACTGAGTTGGTTAGGTGAGCAATATAGGAACCTGCTGTATTGTAAACTGTACCATTGAAAGAATAGGTCGCACCTGCACAAATACTTGCAGTTGAAGTTGAAGAAGATGATTGATTAACTATTAAATTTAGAGTAGCTGTACTATCGCACCCACCACTATTGGTTAAGTGAACAACATAAGTACCTGCACTAGTGTAACTATTACCATTCCAAGAGAAAGGAAGGACTGTAGAACAAACTGTGATTGAAGTGTTTGAAGAAGAAGGGGAATTTACAGTCAAAATCAAGGTTGCTGTACTATCACATCCTACACTATTAGTAAAATGTAGCGTATAAGTACCTGCTATAGTATAACTATTTCCATTCCAAGAATAGGGAAGATTAGAAGTACATATACTAACGGCTTTTGTTGAAGATGTTGGCTGATTGACTGTCAAAATCAAAGAAGCCGCACTATCACAACCTAGACTATTGGTTAGGTTTACTGTAAAAGTACCTGCAGTTGTATAATTAATTCCATTCCAAGTATAAGGAAGGTCAGCCTGACAAATAGTTACAGGCGTAGATGAGGTGAGTTTTGGAATAACATTTAAAACCAAAGTGGCAATACTATCACAGCGCACACTATTTTTCAGCGTTACATCATAACTTCCTGCAGCCGTATATGTTTTTCCATTCCAAGTGTAAGGCAGACCAATTGGGCAGATTGTTATTGTTGTGGTCGATGTCAATATTTGATTGACTGTCAGTATTAATGTTGCAGCACTATCACATCCAACACTATTAGTCAAGTGCACTAGGTAGGTACCTGCAGTAGCAAAACTATTTCCATTCCATTGATAAGGAAGAGATGCAGGACATATAGTAACATCCGTAGAAGATGAAGTAGGTTGATTGATAGATAATATCAAAGTAGCTACGCTATCACAACCTTTCGCATTGGTAAGATGTGCGATGTAAGTACCTGCTGTAGAATATGTTGTTCCATTGAAAGTATAGCTACCGCCCACACATATAGCTGCATTAGTAGTGGAAAGGGTACTATCATTTATATTGACATTAGTTGTGAAAGGGCAATTAAATTTCCCTCCATTCAGGGTATAAGAAACTGTATAACTGCCGGTTGTACTTTTTTCCAAATCAATGGCACCGCTTTTGGGGTCTATGACTAAACCAACAGGACTTGCAGCGTACAACCCATTTACACTATCTCCTGTTCTTGTCACAGTAGCTATTCCAATATGACAAAAATCCTGAGAGGGATAAGTAATGGTACTATTCAGTACTTTAATTCGTGCAGTATCGGAAGAAGTGGAACATCCATATTGATTGGTAACCACATCATAATAATTTCCACTAGAGGAGGCATTGTAATTGGCAATGTTTGCTCCATTAATAATTCCTTTATTTAAATACCATTGATTACCTGTTCCGGCATTTGAAGAAAGTATTGCTAATGCTGCATTACAAACAGTATCAATCAATGGACTAATGATTGGCTTAGTTGGATAAGGATGTATGTTCACTGTTATAACTTGTCTGTTACTTTCACAACCTGTTGAAGTATCTAAAGCACTCACATACCAACTAAATGTACCAAGTTTAGCAGAAGACACAGGTGGTGTTGGATTTTTGTAAGGGGTAGTACTTATGCTTGAAGTGTACCATCTTAAAGTATCTAAAACAGAAAGGACCTGTGCATCGAGTGGCGCAACAGCAACACCTTGGCAATAGTTGTACGGGGTAGTAATAGTAGGATCACTAGGAGGTGTAGCAGATTGAGTCTCGGCAATACTTGCGGCATCCCATATCGTTGAAATTCCCAAAGCTGTGCATTGATCAGTAGTGTCTTGAACCCTTGTGACCATATCAACCTTGTAAATATCCCCTTTATTTCCAACTGCATAGGCTTGATTATCCTTACATGGAACCGTTACACTTGCAAATCCAAAGATTGTTCCTGTAGTAAAATCAAGATACTTAGTACTTAAACTAGGATTCTTCATATTCACTTGAACCAATGCCTGATTACCATTATATTTACAAGAAACATACATGACACCTTTATAAAACAATAGATCTCCTGCTGAAGTACAAGATGTGGGTAAACTTCCCAAAGATGCGAATGCATTAGTTTTAGGAGTATAGGTCTCTATTAAACCTGCTGTATTAACAGCATATACAATTCCACCGGGTCCAACAGTAAGACCCCACAAAATTGATTTGCTTTTAAAAATTCCTAAGTATTTACACCCAGAAAGTGAATTACCTGTTAATGTGCTAGAATATAAATTACCTTGATCGTCAGTGATATACAGAGTCTTGCCTTCCATTGCAATAGAATAAAGAGACGTTCCCTTAAAGTTAAATCCAGAACACTTTGAGATTTTCGTCTTTGAGCAATTTACAATATCTACATTGTATAAATTATCACTTCCATCAAGGGCAACAAAAGTGCCTGTTTGCGCATCAGATTTATATAATAACAATACCAAAATGGATATGTATATAATACGTTTCAACATCATTAATTATTTATTATAGAGCTATAAAAGTCGGAAAAATAGGTATTTTTATAATCAGATTATCGAATTGCATAAAAAATTTAAGGTTATGAAGCAATCGACTTCGTTATTCTCCACTAAACTTACGATTTGACAATAGAACCTTTTCACTTCCTTCTGAAAAATATAAATTGTATAATTGTTTTATTAAACTTTTCCTATTGCAGACAATTCAATTTGGTTCATTTCAAGACATTCATTTTATTCTAGTAATTATTTATTTTCTCAAATTCTTCATTCTATTATATTTGCCGCATGTACAAACAATCAATTGCATTACTTTTTCTATTTGCGTTTCTCACGCAAATGTTTAGTAAGGCTATTATTGTGGGTAGTTTTTATGCCAATCAAAGTTATATCGCAAAGAATTTGTGTGAAAACAGGAAGAAACCTAAAAGCTGTTGCGAGGGTAAATGTCAGCTCAAAAAAAGGCTGAATAAAGAAACAAACGAAGACAAACAAAACAGTGAACGTAAGGCAAGTAAAGAGTCGGAAGTTTTATCGACTATTACATTATACAATCATCAAATAACACCTATTAGTGAAAATATTTCTACTTGCTTTTTGGCATTAGAATCCGACAAACCAATTGACAGATCTTACTCAATATTTCATCCGCCTGGAGCCTAATTCTATTTTGTTGTAATGAGGAGTTTAATTGACTTTCCCACGTATTATTCAATAGTATGAGTAGTGATGAGGCATATCAATTTTACGGTGCAATTCCTAGTGTATATTGTCATTACAATATTACAAGGTTAATTCTACTTCATTAATTACCATCGAAATTCAAACTTAATTTTAATGGCAATACATACTTTACTACGAAGTGTGTTAATCTTTAGCTGCTTGATCCCATAAGGGCCTAGAACCCTTATTGGTTAGAGATTCGCTAATAAATGGAGGTACTATTTATATAATACCCGATGCCATTTGTAAAAATAAAACAACAAACAACATTATTTTAATTCAAAAACAATTTTTATGCAACGCATATTCATATCATTTATAGCATTCTCATTCTTCTTAATATCATGTAAGAAGGATAGTTCTACTACTTATAATAGTTCAGTAAAGGCTGATTTGTCGGTTGAATTCGACAATATTGCAGGTTCTCAGGATTTGCAACTAAATACCGGAAAATATATAACGGAGAGTGGTGATACTATCAAAAGCATTACTAAACTGAAGTATTTTGTAAGCAATTTTTCATTCACAAATATGGATGGCACAGTTTATACAGTTCCTCAAGACAGTAGTTATTTTTTGGTTATAGAAGGAGATTCAAGTACTTATGAACCTAATTTTAAAGTTCCTGAAGGTGAATACAAATCTGTAAGTTTTATTTTAGGTGTTGACAGTGTTAGAAATACATTGGATGTCAGCAAACGTACAGGAGTCCTTGATGTAACCTCACCTGCTACTGCTGATATGTATTGGACATGGAATAGCGGTTATATATTCTATAAATTAGAGGGCACTTCCCCACAAGTGCCTTCAATGGGAGGAATGGGAGGTAACAACTTCTATTACCATATTGGTTTGTTTGGCGGAAAAACCACTTCAACTATCAACAATATTAAAAAAGTAACGCTCGACCTTACAGCAAGAGGAACGCCAAAAGTTAAATCTGGCAAGGACACTAATATACACTTGATGGTAGATGTCTTGAAAATGTTCTCTGGCACAAATAGTATTAGCATTGCCGCACATTCTATGGTCATGACAGATGATTACAGCGCAAATATTGCAGCCAACTTTGTAGGAATGTTCAGACATGACCATACAGAGAACTAATGTATAGTTGTTAGTGGTTAGTGATTAGTGGTTAGTGGTTAATTGTTAGTGGTTAGTGGTTAGTGGTTAGTAATTAGTAATTAGTGATTAGGTTTTAAGTAGTAGGTATTGGAATACATCAAATAAATTTTTCTTTTCTAGTATCATGTTTCCTTTATCTGGTTTTTTGATTGGAGTATTAATATGAATTCACTTAATACGGTCATATTGGGAATGCTTACTACTTAAAACCTTCTACTTATTATTTGTACTATTACTTAAAACTTAAATTATGAGTGTTAAACGTAATAATATTTTAGCGTTCCTCTTCTTTTTTGCAGGTACTTATGCTTGCAAAAAAGAAATGGGGAATTCCTCTTTTGAAGGGTTTCAACAACCTTCAAACTTTCCAGCACCTGAATATCATTTTGAAACAAATGCGCTTACTCAAGCAGGTTTTGAACTTGGCAGAAAATTATTTTATGAAACACAGTTGTCGCATAATAATACAATCAGTTGTGGTAGTTGTCATATTCAAACATCAGCATTTGTTCATCCGGGTCATTCAGTAAGCCATGGTATCTATGATAGATTGGGCAAAAGAAATAGTCCTCCTATCATGAATTTGGCATGGAGCACATCCTTTATGTGGGATGGAGGAATTTTCGATTTGGATTTGCAACCACTAGCTCCAATTGCCAATCATGTAGAGATGGATGACACGATTTCTAATTTGCTTGTCAAACTTGGAAAAACAACTGACTATCCTACCTTATTTCAAAAAGCATTTGGCACACCCGAGATTACAGGTACAAGATTCCTAAAAGCATTGGTTCAATTTATGGTAATGTGTGTTAGTAGCCATTCCAAATACGACAGTGTGATGCGTAATGAAGGGGCATCATTCACTTCAACTGAACAAGCAGGATATGTATTATTTCAGCAAAAATGTAATAGCTGTCACAAGGAACCCTTATTTACCGACCACACATTTAGAAATAATGGCTTGCCTCCAAGTGGATTGAATGATGAGGGAAGGTATTTAGTTACTCTGAATAGTACGGATAGATATAAGTTTAAAGTGCCAAGTCTTCATAATATCTTCTACACCGAACCGTATATGCACGATGGAAGATATTTTGATTTGGAGGGTGTTCTCGAATATTATAATAGTGGTGCTCAAAACACAACTAACCTCGACACACTTTTAAAACAAAATGGGAGATTGGGTATCCCACTAACATCAGTTGATAAAACTAATTTGATAGCATTTCTAAAGACATTAAGTGATAGAAGTTTTTTGTTAGACAAACGATTCTCTGAACACTAGAGTTTTAAGTTGTAAGTAATTGGTTGTTAGTTTTAAGTTATACGTTTTACAAGATTAATTATAGAAAAAAATATGAAGAATCTATTATTAGTATTAATAATAATGACCATCAATACAGGCAAAACATTTGCCTGTGACATCTGCGGTTGTGGAGTCAGTAGTTATTACAATGGCATTCTTCCCGACTTCAAACAAAGGATTCTAGGATTTAGGTATCGTTTTAATTCTTTAAAAACACATGTTGGAGTAGGTGGAATCGAGAGTTACTTAACCACTACAGAGAGTTATCGAACCACTGAATTTTGGGGAGGATGGAATATTGGTAAGCGATTTAGACTGATGACCTCCATTCCATACAGCTTTAATGAACGGCAAAACCAAGGCAATATAACTCGAAAGGAAGGCATTGGAGACATTTCAATTGCGGGTTATTACTGCGTATTCAAACAAGAGACAACTGTCTTAAATTCGAATTACTTTACACAATCGCTTTGGGTGGGTGTTGGGATTAAACTTCCTACAGGAGAATATAATCCTGCCGAAAAACAAGGAAGTTCACAAAATAGTAATCTGTTTCAATTAGGTACCGGCAGCGTTGATTATATGACCAATTTGATGTACGACTTGCGCTTACAAGATGCTGGACTCAACATTAATGCTAGTTATAAGATGAATGGCTCAAATAGCCACAACTATCAATATGGAAATAAGTTAAGTACTTCATCACAGATTTATTATAAAGTCAGACCGATTCACAACCTTTCATTAGCTCCGAATGCAGGTATTATTTATGAGAAAGCAGATGGAGATTTCAACAATGGCTTTAATGTAGATATATCAGGGGGCAAAGTTGTTTTAGGAACTATTGGATTGGAGGTAACTTATAACAAAATTAGTATCGGAGGAAGTTGGCAAAAGCCACTTTCACAAAACTTAGCTAATGGCTTTGTAAAAACGGATAATAGGTTGATGGTACATATATCTTTTTCATTTTAACCAAAAGCCTTCATACTTAAAGTATATAATCAGTTTCATGTTTTCTATTCAAATAACTCTTGAAAAGAGAAATGATATTCTATATTTTTTTCATCAACAAGACATAATGAAACAAAAATTTACGATTAAAAAAGAAGAAACTTTGTCAATGACTGATTCAATCAATTGACAAAGTTTCTTTTTACCTTACCATAAAATAAATTTCCTTATTGAATCATACAAGCTCCTACGGTTACGTTACTTGTTTCATCA
Source organism: Chitinophagaceae bacterium (assembly GCA_947378615.1). Classification (GTDB taxonomy): domain Bacteria; phylum Bacteroidota; class Bacteroidia; order Chitinophagales; family Chitinophagaceae; genus Parasediminibacterium. The sequence continues at coordinate 12,757 of CANCKV010000016.1, forward strand.
ATCAGTATTGCGCCACCGTTAACCCTCAATTTCTGATAGCTATCATAAGCAATAGGTTGAGCAGTTTTGATAGTTGCCCTAATTATATCATTCAAACCTGCTTTTTCAGGAGACAAGCCCTTTTCAAGCGTATTTACATCCAATTTATAATCAATAGACTTTACCACACATCTTACTCTTGAACTGTTGATTTGCAACAAATATTTATTTCCTGCCACTAAGGGCTTATTATCCATCCAACATAATAGCACTTCTATTTGCTGTTCAATCTTGGGCAAATCTTCATCTTTTACAATGACATCGCCCCTACTCACATCAACATCATGACGAAGGTGAATGACTACACTTTGCGGAGCAAATGCTTCTTTAACCTTCTTTCCACCAAGTTCAATCATATTAATCCTACTCATTTCTCCTGAGGGCAACACAGTTACAGCATCTCCTACCTTATAAATACCACTGATTATTTTTCCAGCATATCCACGATAGTCATGTAGTTGTTCGGTTTGCGGGCGAATCACATATTGAACAGGGAATCGAGCATTTTTCAGATTGATGTCATCTGCTAATGATACATTCTCTAAGTAATTAAGTAAGGTATCCCCTTTGTACCAAGGCAATAATTTAGATTCATCTACAATATTATCACCATTCAATGCAGAAATTGGAATATAAGTTACATTCTTTAATCCTAACTGTTCTGCTAAAGAAGCGTAGTCCTTTAAAATGTTGTTGTAAACTTCTTCTGAATATTCAACCAAATCCATCTTGTTCACAGCCACTACTACATGCGGAATGTTCAAAAGGGAGGCGATAATAGAATGACGCCTTGTTTGCTCAATCACACCATGTCTTGCATCTACAAGAATAATGATAAGTTCGGAGTTCGAAGCCCCTGTAACCATATTCCTAGTGTATTGGATATGACCGGGTGCATCGGCAATGATAAATTTCCTTTTAGGAGTGGAAAAATATTTATAGGCTACATCAATTGTAATCCCTTGTTCACGTTCAGCACGCAGACCATCAGTCAATAACGCTAAATCAATTTCGCCGTCTTCTCTATTTTTTGTTTGTCTTTCAATAGCTTCAAGATGGTCAATCATAATACTTTTACTATCGTATAATAAACGACCAATTAATGTACTTTTTCCATCATCAACACTACCTGCTGTAATAAATCTTAGTATATCCATGCTTATATCCCAATATTGGTTAATGGTTAATTGTTAATTATTAATTATTCCTAAAAGTATCCATTCTTTTTTCTGTCTTCCATTGCGGCTTCACTGACCTGATCATCTATTCTTGTTTCGCCACGTTCACTTGTTTTAGTGGCTATTATCTCATTGATAATGTCATCAATTTTAGTAGCATTACTTTCAACTGCCGCAGTACAAGTCATGTCGCCCACAGTTCTATAACGAACTTTTCTAACGGAAATCTTATCTGTAGGTTCCAACAAAACAAATTTTGACATCGCTACAAATTGTCCTTCATGCTCAATCACTTCCCTTTTATGGGCGAAGTAAATGGAAGGCAATCTGATATGTTCCCTTTTGATGTAGTTCCAAATATCCAATTCAGTCCAATTACTAATTGGAAAAACACGAACATTTTCCCCTTTATCAATTTTACCATTATAGATACTCCACAATTCAGGACGTTGCAATTTTGGATTCCATTGACCGAATTCATCTCTTACAGAGAATATTCTTTCTTTAGCCCTTGCTTTCTCCTCATCTCTACGGGCGCCTCCGATACAAGCATCAAACTTGAATTCTTCGATAGTATCTAATAAAGTATAAGTTTGTAGCGCGTTACGACTTGCGAATTTACCTTTTGGTTCAGCAAGGTGCTTCAATTTGATGGTATCTTCCACATTTCTAACTATCAGACGTTCTCCTATCTCTTCTGCAAGGTTATCACGATAGTCGAGGGCTTCCTTGAAATTATGCCCTGTATCAATGTGGACTAAAGGAAAAGGGAATTTCCCGGGTCGGAATGCCTTCAATGCCAAATGTACTAACACTATTGAATCCTTACCACCCGAGAATAACAAAGCAGGTCGTTCGAACTGCCCTGCAACTTCTCTCATTATGTGTATAGATTCTGACTCTAATTGATCCAAATAATCTAACTTGTAATCGCTCATTTATATTTTAATGTTTGCTATATCAGTTAATAATCTTTAATAATCGAACTTTGAGTTATTAGTTATGAATGATGAGTTTTCATTGTTATTCTTTTTAAATCCATCATATATAACTCATAGTTCATCACTTAGTTGTGAACGTGCAGTCCACATTCTTTCTTATCTGCATCTTCCCACCACCATCTACCTGCACGAAAATCTTCCCCTTCTCTAATTGCACGGGTACATGGTAAACAACCTATACTGACAAATCCTCTGTCATGCAATGGATTGTAAGGGATGTTATGTTTGGTAATTTCTGCCTTGACTTCAACTGTAGATAGATGTAATAGAGGATGGTATTTTATCACTTGATTACTTTCATCCCATTCAAGGTACTCTAAATTCTGTCTGTCAGGCGAATGTTCTGCCCTAAGTCCTGTTACCCAAATTGCATTTCCTTTCAAAGCCCTTTTCAGCGGTTCTACTTTTCTAATAAAACAACAAGCCTTTCTATTTTCTACGCTTTCATAGAAAGCATTAGGCCCTTTTTCGGTCACAAAAGACTCTAAAGCTGCATGTTGAGGGTAATAAGGAATGATATGTGTGTTGTAACGCTCATTAGTGCTTACCCAAACACTGTAGGTTTCTGAAAATAAACGTCCTGTATCAAGCGTAAAAATGCTGATAGGCAATTGATTGGACAAGATCTCGTGAGAAATCAATTGATCTTCAAAACTAAAACTAGATGAAAAGGTGACTTTACCTGCAAATGTCGCAGCAAAAAAACTTAGTGAATCCTTTATTGATAAACTAGCTATCTTATTTAACAATTCAGGAATTATTTCTTTATTCAAAGGGGTCATACTATTTATTGATAACTCAATTAATTTCGTTGTTTTACTATTAATTAGGCCAAAAAAGACAGTCTATTTCTAAAATATATTTATCAATTTATATAAAAAAATATACACTTAACTGTCTT
>CANCKV010000017.1 GCA_947378615.1 Chitinophagaceae bacterium
GAAGGGATCTCTTACACAATAAACAGTTGTTTAATTTTGATTAGATCCCTTCGGGATGACAGCTAGAGTAAAACAAAATAGCTGATTTCTTCCTCTTTTAAATGCATTTACCCATGTTTCAAAAAAGATGTCATTAGCAGCCTGTCGAAATCGGGTTGAAATGTATGTTGCTTGCACTTCGACAGGCTCTGTGTGACAGTCTTGGTGATTTTCGAAGAGAATGACAATGAAATCCTGTGTTTATGGTAATTCCAGCCAATATGAATTTCCTTAACTTAATGACATTGCAGAGTAATCCTACATCGTAGCATTAGGAACGCCTTTATGAAAAGAAGTTATATAGTTGCAAACGGGGCATTTATTATATTCATCATTTATTCTAATATTATTTTTAGCGCATGTTGAATCGAAAACGTCTAAAGCAAAATTGAAATCGACGTACGGTGATTTTGAATCGTCGTACGGCGATTTGGAATTTGAGTACGGTGATTTGGAATTTGCATACGGTGATTTTGAATTTAGAATACAAATTATAGCCGGAAATGGAGACTAGAATCTTTTATTTTAATAATTACAAGTATTGTGTTCAAGTTGTATTATAAAGCAAAAAATAGGTTTAAGTGAAGTTGTATTTGTTGTTATGAACCATTTTGTAACACATTAATCTATCTTTGGAACTATGACAATTAGAAATGTAGTAAAAAAGGATTTGCCCATCATTCTTGAAATTATGAATGAGGCAATAGAAAATACCACCGCTATCTATGATTATTATCCTCGCAATTATGAATTTGTAGAGACTTGGTTTGCTGAAAAACAATCTGATAACCTTCCTGTTTTGGTTTGTGAATTAAACAATGTGGCAGTTGCTTATGGCACTTATGGCTCATTTAGGGCTAGAACTGCCTACAAGTTTAGCGTAGAACATTCAATATATGTGCATACAGATTATCAGGGACGGGGAATTGGCAAACTATTGTTAGCAGCATTGATATCTGCAGCGAAGGAAGGAGGATACCATACAATGATTGCAGGAATTGATGCATCTAATGAAAAGAGTTGTGCATTTCATCATCAATTTGGGTTTGAAGAGGTAGGACGTATTAAGGAAGTGGGTTATAAATTTGATAGGTGGCTTGATCTTGTATTTATGCAATTGATATTGAAGTAAAAGAATTCATGTTTCTTATTTATATAACTTTTAGCAAAGAAAAAAGGCTACAATATAGGCATTTAGCCACATAGAAAAGGGATAGTTTTTTTCTTATGTTTTATTAAAAAGAAGGGCACAGAGGAATACTGCTTCTCAGCATTGGGAAACCTATTAATGAAAAGGTAGAAGTTTCTCAATTTGTTTATTTTACTTCCCTTTATTGCACAATCAAATTTGTAGTTGTATGAAATCCGTCTTTGCCTAATTCCAACGTATATATTCCTTTTTGCAAAATAATTGGTGAATGAATAATGAGGACATCTTTATTAGCAGAATTAGATACTGACTGAGTGTATATTTTCTTTCCAGTAAAGTCCATTAATACCAATTGATAATTACCTACAGGAATATTCTTCAACTTTAAGTGAAAAGAACCACCACTGATTATTGGGTTAGGATATACACTTATCTGTGCAGTAGAAATTTTCTTATTTTTCAACTCAATTAACGAAGAATAGGTCTGCCCTCCTTCCCTATCAATCTGCTTTAGACGATAATAGTTGAGTCCATCATAAGGATGTTCGTCAGTAAAACTATAATTGATAGTACCTGCATAATTGCCTGTTGCTGCCTTTGAAGGGACAAAATTAATGGTATTAAATAGAACGCCATCCTTACTTTCTTCTATCCAAAATCCTGCATTATTTATTTCTTCGGTAGTTATCCAAGAAAGAAGGCTTGTATTCCCTTTGGATTCTACTTTGAAATTCGCAAACGAAACTGATAAAGTAGAATTATACTCAAACGCACCTATACTAGGGGCAACTCCAAGAACTGAAGGCACCTTATTTCCCCAAAAATCAGTTGGAGAATGGTTTGGAAGGAGTATTCCTGCTTTGACACAGGGTGAACCTGCCATTAATTTATACCCATCCACCGTATTGTAGCCTTCTGCCCCTGAACCGGGATTAACCAATTGGGGGTCAGTAGAAACAGCATCGGAATCAATCGCTATTGTTCCAGAATAAGGGGGAGGAAAATAGAATAGATTATTATTGACAATATTGTTTTTACTTGTATTGAAAGTAAAGGCGGGATTGGATTGGTTCAAGTAAAAAATGTTGTTTGCATAAGTAGTATTATTGGGTAGTGTTCCTGATGTACCACCGCCCCAAGCACAATGATTGATGGCAGCGATGAAATCAGTACTAGAATAAATGGTATTATTATAGACTTGTGTGTTGGTAATATTTCCAACAATTCTACAAATTGCCTGATTGCTACTTGCATTTGCATGGCAATCATTTTGACTTATATTATATCGGATGATACAGCTATCATCGAAGGTACCTGAGAAACCGGGGTTACTTACTATCACCCATGCGCCACCATCATTATCATGGCTATAATTATATTGGATAACAGTGCGGTGGCAACGATAATCGCCATCAAATGCACTTGCATCTACATCACCACCATTAAAAACATTATAATAACATTCGTTATATTGGATTAGTGCGTCATCGCAATTGAAGACAAATACTGCATTTCCAGAATAACGGATACTACTCTTAAAAATTTTGTTGTATTGAATCTTCGGAGCTTTTGCCACTCGAATGATGATACTGTTGGAACCACTACTATCCACTTCACAGTTTTGAACTATTAAATTAGTGCTTGGAGCCCAACCGGTATTACTTGTTAGGGTTCGGGGCCCTGCCCAAGAAGATTGATTAGAAATTCCTGTTCGATCTACATTATAAACCTTACAATGTTCTATCAGTAAACTATCGAAGGTAGTCACTTTGGAAGAACCTGTAATTTCACAGAATATCCCACCCGAATTCACATTGGAATAGTAGGTGCCTAACACATCGTGAATGACTAAATCTTTAAGAGTGACTGAATGAACGACACCAAAATCACTCGCAGTCACATATATACCCATTTTAACGGCGGTCTTAGTGCTTGTTGCTTGATAATTGTTGGTAATATCGAGATTAGAGAGGGTGAAATATTCCTGATTATTCAAATAGACTGCTTGCTGATTCGCCAATTTTGCAGTATTGCCATTGATTTGTGGAAGATTTCCTGTTCCGTATTTAGAAACGACTATTGGATTGCCTAAGGAACCGGAACCGAGCGGATGGAGCATTACGCCTGACCATGTACATCCACAATTGAAAAGAATAGAATCTCCTGGAGTAAAGGTTGTTGCATTGACATTTTTCAGGCTTTGCCAAGCGGTAAATGGAGAGAGTCCGTCATTTGCATCATTGCCTGCAATTGAATCGATGTAATAGTTACTTCCAATTCTATTACCAAGTATTTTCGGAAAAGGGTTATTGTGCAACAAATTATCACCGTGAATTGTAGATGATGCATTTTGAGCTGACAAGAACCCAAATAATATAAGTAAAAGTAAAGTACCCCGTAATTTCATTTTTCTATCGTTAATAACAAATTTGCAACATGTCAAAACATATTTTCAAATAAACTTTTTTTGCTTTTTGATGATTAAATAGGAACAAACAATATATTTTGTCAATAAAAAGTTTAATAAATTCTGTACAAGGGGCAATTGTAAAGAAAGTATTTGATTGAACATTACCAAATTGGTTTTATCCCATCTTCTTATCTCTTCTCATTTAATTAAAATATCAAATTCATTCTGCATTATCTGCTAACTAATTGATTCTAAATAAGCGCTTTTCAAATTATCATCAAACATACCCTAAAGTGGTATGCTAGGACTGAACCTTTGTATGCTAGTATTGAGTCTTTCAAGGCTAATACTGAACCTTTGCATGCTAAAATCAACCTTGTTATGGCATATCCTGAGACTTTGTATGCTAGGACTGCACCTTGATGCCTTAGGACTGAACCTTTGCATGCTAAAATCACCCTCGTTTGGACATATCCTGAGACTTTGAGTGCTAGGACTGAACCTGTGTGTGCTAGGACTGAACCTTTGAAATCTATTTTCTTAATGAGGTTCCTGAGACACAACCCTTGGCAGCATCTTAATTAAACCCCGAAAAGGTTTCGAAACCCTTATCTGGGAAATCATAATCTACTCAATGACAAGTTTTGTATTGACCTTCAAATTCTGATTTGACAATTGCAAAACATAAATGCCTTTTGCTACTTGAAAGGGTAGGTCAACTTTCATCATAGAATTAATTGTTTGATAATTCATTTGTTGATTCGAAACTTCCTTCCCTGATTGATTTGTCAATTTCAATGTGTAAGCTCCTATTGGCATATTCTTTAATTGTAATTTGAACGAACTTCCTGCAATAGGATTCGGGAATACTGCTATTGAAGGAGTGGATAGTTCCTTTTTATTTATCATTACTACTGAGGAATAATTATTTATTCCATTTTTATCCATTTGTTTCAATCGATAATAATTATTCCCTTCTAAAGGATTTGTGTCTGAATAACTATAAAAAAGCTGACCTACATAATTTCCGGTGGCTGTCTGGGCCTTTACAAACGCAACATCAGAGAAATTTAACCCATCATTACTTACTTGAACTTGGAAACCTGCATTATTGGTTTCGTTAATAGTAGTCCATGAAAGTATATTTTCATTCTTCTTTCTTGTTCCTGAGAAGGAAACGAATGAAACAGGGGCAGGCCATGGGGTATTATATTCAAAAGCACCTCGACATGGGGGCAGACCTCTCATACCGGGAACTGGATTGCCCCAAAAATCAGTGGTTGCGGTATTCGGAATCACTACGCCTGAATTCACGCAAGGGGAAGTGGATTTAATTTGGTATCCATTCAATGTTTTAATACCGATCCCCCCCGAACCGGGATTGATAAACAAAGGATTTGTAGTTAATTTATTAGAATCGGCAGGTTCTGAGGCTGGATGATTTCCCCAAAAGAGGTTATAGTTAAACGTTCTATTTTGAGTGGTTACCCCTGTATCAACAAACACATATCTTCCACCACTTGCAGTCGTTTTGGTTAGATTGAAAATGATATTATTCTTGAAATTGTACGTATGATTACTACGTCCATTTTCATGGATAAACTGAGGACCTAAGCCGGATTTGCAATAGAATACATTATTATATATTTCATTTCCGGCAGAAGGATAATTGAAGTAAACTAGATCGCCCATATCATTTTGACTGATATTATATCTCGCAGTACAACCTACATCAAGAGGGTCAGGAAGGTTTGGAGATGTATTTCCTGGTAAACTTCTTGAATTGCAACCCCAATAAAGTCCCATTGAATTATCGTGACTATAACTGAATTGGAAGATGATATTGATGCTACCTAAATCAGGATCATACATACTTCCATCAATACTTCCGGGATCAACAGTCTGTGTATTTGCCCTATTGTAATATCCTTCATTGTATTGAAATACAGTACCTCTAGCCCTTGCCGTAAACATGGTATTTCCAGTAGTACCGACAGCAGTTTCATAGCACACATTATGTTCAATCAAGCCTGTAGAATCGGTACAACGAATAATCATGGCATTTTTTCCAATATGATGTAGCACATTATTACTAATTTTTACATTGGTAAAACGTCGGCTAAACCAATTTGCATATTCATTACCTCCGGGGTAATAAGTGTTCCACTCATTATCGAAAGCTAAGCCTATATTTTCGCAATAAGCGATTGTACAACTATCAATCAATACATCATTGAACCGAGATTTACTAGTAGATTTCTCTGTATTACCTAATACATCAAAATAAATACCACCTGTTCTTTTGGAATATGCACCATTTACAATAGTGGATACATTACCTAACTGCCCTTTGATATGGTGAATATTTAGATTTCTTAGATAGATATGATTAGCAGTTCCATAGTTATCTAAGGCAATCATTACACCTCTTCTATCAGCGCCTAGCGGATTGGTTCCATTTTGATATAATCCCACAAAGAAAGCCGAATTAATGGGGCCTACGGGGCAGTTAGTTATTTCGAGATTATTGATTTCTATGTATTGTTGGTTATATAAATACACAACGGCATCTCCTACAATTCCGTTTCCTGCTAGTAGCGGGGTAGAACCGGTATCATATTTATTGATTATAATTGGATTGGCAGCAGTTCCTGAGCCTTTAAATTTTAAGGTTTGACCACTCCAACTACAACCACTTCTCAAAAAAACTTTAGTGCCTGCTGCCAAAGTCATATTATTTAGCTTAGTTACAGATTTGAATGGAGCAGTAATCGTTCCTGCATTTGCATCATTCCCTGCAATTGAGTCAATATAATAATTAGTTTGGGCAAAAGCCATTTGACAAAAAAACAAAAGAACTATTCCTAATGAATAGTTCTTTTTAATATAAATAGAGTTGAAAATCTTTAGAAATGTAATGTTCATAATCAAATATATAAATACTTACTAAGTAATAAGTTATAGGTATTAAGTTTTAAGTTATACGTTTTAAGTTATACGTTTTAAGTTATACGTTTTACGTTGTACGTTTTACGTTGTACGTTGTACGTTGTTAACCCAAAAGTAATAAAACATAATTTATTCCATGTCATTTTATCTTGTTCAATAGCTATTGGGTGATTGTCAAATCAATTTCTTTAATAACTTGAGTGGTTCCTGAAGGTCGATTATTGCTTGCTACAAATACCACTTTGTGTTTACCCAATTTGCTAAATTTATATGGAAACCTCGTTAAAGGAGTCTGAGTTATATTTTTAATAGGCATAGCAACATCGGGCGTTGCTGCATTAGGATAAAAAGCAGAGGATATAATCCATTGTTCAGTATGAATTGTATTGTATTTGGGAACAAAATTCAAGTAAGTGGAGGATGTAGTCCAAGGCAGATAGAAATTAGCCGCTCGAATTGTTTTCCAGTTTGTACTTTTTGAACCACCTGCAGCTAATCTAGCACTAAAATCAGAAGATGTTCCGTCAGGAAAGTTATTTACTAACGTGAGCCCACCCACCCTAATTCCTGTTGAACCTAGATAATGGGTTGTATCGCCCTTAAACAAGAAAGCTATATTAAAAGGGTCGGTTGCATTTGTAATATACTTAGTAATATTGGCAATTGTAGATTGTATTGGTGTTTTTAAAGCACCTGTAACAGGTAAGTTCATACTATCTGTCAAATCAACCCAATTTGCTTTGTTCACCATTGCAGAATCAGTTCTTGCGACTCTAAAACTATCTGCTGAAATACTATCCTTGAAAGAAGTAGGATAAGAAAGTCTTAGCCCCGCCGTGTCTTTGTAAGAAGTATATAAATTACTAAAGTTAGTGGAAATAAATACCTTGAAATTGCCATTATGTAAGGCAGCAAATCCAGAATCATTGGCAAGGCTTACTTGGAATCCAAAGTTCAGGGTACCTCCAACTTTTGAGGTCACATTACGATTATCATAATTATTGAGACTGTCACCTGTATAGAGTGTAATTATATCAGGATTTCCTGAGAAATTAAAGTAAACAGTATCAGATAATTTATAAGTTGTGGAAGCAGTAGTTACAGTGAAATCTACGTTGTCGGGGGTATCTTTTTGACAAGAGACCAACCCAATAACGAGAATAGAAAATAACAAGTAACGAAAACTATTATTCATTTTTGAAATTTTATTGATTACCAACCTGAGTTTTGAGTCATTAAACCATTCACATTTAATTCAGAACTAGGAATAGGCAAGAGCGTATCCCGAAGTCCAGCATTGTTATAAGCAGTCAAATATCTAGCCTTAAGCCCAGAAGTTGAAGTACTATTATTGATTGAATTTCGACAAGATAAGATTGCTTTAAAAAAGACACCCCAACGTATGAGGTCAAACTTTCTCAGACCTTCGAAACATAATTCTCTAGCTCTTTCGTCACGAATGATTTGACGAAGTGTAATTTGATCTGTAGAAGGAACTGCTTCTGCTAAAGCCCTTGCTCTTACTTGATTTAAGTATGTTAATGCAATATCGGGATTGCCCATTTCATTCTCCGCCTCAGCAGCCATTAATAGCACATCGGCGTATCGTATAACTGGAAAATTAGTAGGACTCCAATCCCTGCTTTTAGGCAAGTACGTTTCATATTCTCTTTTCCATTTACCGCAGTCCATATCCCAATGAGAAGTTGCAGGTTTGAAAACCGCATTCACAACTGGCAATACTATAGGCAAGATGGATGTAGAATCGGTACTTCCAATTTTAGATAAAGTATAAGGAGGAATATTCCAATCCCTTCTCAACGTATCTGTAGGGTACTTCTGATAAATGCTATCGTATAAATAGCCGGTAGGAGTATAAGAACCATAGCAATAAACCATTTGAGGATTCGGATCGACACCCACATACCTCATTGCTAACTGACAAGGAAAACGACTACCGGGAGGCATCGTACCGGATGGGGTATTATTGCCATAAAACTCCACTTCCCACATGGATTCATTGATGTCATATTTATCTTGTGAGAGATTGATAAAAAACTGTTTATAGCTAGGATTTAGACTATGCATACCTGAAGAGATAACAGATTCAGCATATACACTAGCTGAGTCGTACATTGGGAGACCCAAATTGAGTGGATGTCCCGCCATTTTTAAATAGACCCTTGCGATGATTCCTGCTATTGCTGTTTTATTAATATGAGAGGGGGTGACGTTACTTGAGATATCATTAACTAATGATTGGGCATTTTTTAAATCAGTTAACATTTGGTTATAGACTTGAATGGAAGGTGTACGAGGATAATTAAAATTGCCAACTTGAGTAGTTGGTTGCAATCTTAAAGGCACATCACCATATCGAGAAACTAATTGAAAATAATAGAATCCACGAAGGAATGTGGCTTCACCCTTTACAACAGATTTTGTAGATGCATTAGCGCCTGAAGCATCTATGTTTGCCAATAATAAATTAGCCGCATTGATACCTGCATATAAGGCAGTCCAACAATCAGAATATATAGATTGTGAAGACTGACAATCATATAAAGAAGGGTTACCAGATTTATTAGTCCTGTTATTAAATTGCCCTTCATCATTTCCCATTTCTAATTCTAACACCAAATTCCTTGAGAAGGTACCATCTTGCGCTAAATAGCTATATACTCCGCCTAATGCAGCATTCAACTGTGCATCATTTGCGTAATAATAATTTGAAACAATAGTATCGCTTGGAGTAGTGGTAAGATACTTCTTGCAGGAAAAGTTTAGAACTGTTACCGTGAATAGAAGTATTAATATTTTTATTTTATTTTTCATATTATTTAGCATTTTGAATTAAAAAGTCACATTTAAGCCAAGAGTCATTGTTTTTGCACGAGGGTAAACGGAGTAATCAAAGCCCGGGGTTAAAGCTGTATTATAGGCAGAAACCTCAGGATCGAAACCTGTATATTTAGTCCAAGTAATAATATTCTGAGCTGAAGCATAGAAACGAGCCGTAGATATGCCGACCTTTTTCAACATCTTAATTGGCAAATTATAACCCAATTGAATTGTCTTTAGACGGATATAAGAACCATCTTCAATGACTCTTGAAGAATATACTTTATCGCCTCCCCCTTTAGTAATAAACATTTGATTATTCTGATTAGTTGGAGACCACCGATTCAAAACAGTTGCGAATTGATTTTGCATTGTCCTACCAGAATTACCTTCAAATACTAATCTATTAGCATTTAAGATATTGGCACCGTAAGAGAATTGAAAGAAGATGCTTAAATCAAAACTACCATAAGTAATGTTGTTGGTAAATCCTCCCGTGTATTTTGGATTAGCATTTCCAATAATTGTTCTGTCGTCGTCATTCATTACTAAATCTCCATTCAAATCACGATACTTGATATATCCGGGTTGAATTTTTGTGCTAGGTACAGTTGTATTTGACGTTACATTTGGTTTTAAGGCATAGGCACCTAATGAGTTTTTATCAAAATCTGAATATTGATAATTGCCATCCCAAATATAACCAAACATCAACCCTAGAGGCTGACCAATCTTAGCAATATAAGGAGAAGAACCATTCCACTGATTATCCCAATTAATAGGAGTGAGCAGGGTTTGCTGACCATCTGCCAATTCCAAAACCTTATTTTTATTGAAGGCGATATTAAAACCAGAATTCCAAATCACTTTTCCCTGATCCAATACTTTGGCAGTCAAGGAAATTTCCAATCCTTGATTCTGCACTTTACCTATATTTTTAAAGGCGGTAGTGAAACCTGAAGAAGGAGGCATTTTAGCATTGAGCAACAAGTCGCTTGTAATCTTTCTATATAAATCTAAAGTCAGTGTAACTCTGCTGTGGAAGGCTGTTAAATCAATACCACCATCCATTTGAGCTGTAGTTTCCCATTTCAAATTAGGGTTTCCCAAAGCAGAAGGAATCGTACTACTTGTAACTGCTCCATTAAATGGATAAGAACTAACAATTGGAGAGGTTAGTGTATTAGCAGATGCAAAGTCGCCAACCCTGTTATTCCCCACCAATCCATAGCTTGTTCTGACCTTTAAATCATTGATGAAATCAAATTTCTTCATGAAGTTTTCTTGACTCAAGCGCCAAGCAACACTAGCAGAAGGAAAATAACTCCAATGATTTTCAGGAGAGAATTTAGAAGATCCATCTGCCCTAAAAGACATCGTTGCTAAGTATTTACCATCATAATTATAATTTATACGACCCAAAAAGGAGGCAAGCGTATTTTTTGTCCTTGTGGCAGGCACTTTGTTAGGGGTACCTTCATCTAATCCGGCAAGTCCAAGACTTTCGTTAGGTAATTTGGCAGCAGAAGCACCAAAAGAATATTTGGTTGTTCCTTGACAAGTAAAACCAGTAACGGCATCAATAGTATGCTTATTCAATCTTTTATTAAATGATAATGTATTTTCGGAAACATAACTGTTCGTTGTCGTGTAAAGGAAGGATCCATTTACACCATTATTTCTTCCAGAAACTGTTTTGGGACTACCTAAGCGAGTATTTGAGCCATTAAAAGCTTCATCTCTTTCTACATCATTCGTAAATCCGATAACGGCTTTAAATTTTAATTCCTTCAATATTTCATAATCATAAGAAGCATTCCCATATAAATTATTGGCAATTCTATTTCTTACTTCAAATTGAACGGTTTCTAAAGGATTGTAACGAGCATCGTTTGGGTCTAATAGAAAGAAAGGATCAACACCTGTAAGCAAATTAACTGTTTTAGTACCTGCTATTGGACGGTAACCCCAAACACTAAACATCAGATTACTCGATTGAGAGGAAGAACTAGTTAAACTAGATGGAATGGTACCATAGCCTTTTAAAGCACTATAGTTAATATTCATGGCAAACTTTGCTTTAGAGCTAATGTTGTGATCTAAACGCAACCTAGCTTGGTAGCGGTCATAGCCCGAATACTTTACTATACCATTTTGGTTTAGGGCGGAAATAGATGCGAAGAATTTTGTGTCAGCATTGCCCCCACTCATAGAGAAATTTGTGTTTGAGATAGGGGCAGAAGTAAAAACCTGATCTTGCCAATCAATTCCTTTTGAATTTTTAAAACTATCTAATGTTTGTCCCAAGGTAAAATACTGCGACTTAGTATTTACAGAATCATATTCAGATTGGAAACGGACAAACTCGTATCCACTTAAAACAGGAATTTTGTTGATAATGCTTTGATTACCGTAACTACTACTTAGTGTGAACTTAGTTTTTCCCGCTACACCTTTTTTTGTGGTAATCATGATTACCCCGTTTGCAGCGCGAGCTCCATAAATTGCTGTAGCAGATGCATCCTTTAGAATTTCAACAGATTCTATATCGGCAGGATTGATGGCATTATTATTAGGATTTTCGATTGGAAATCCATCAACCACATATAAAGGAGAATTATCTTGTGTAATAGAACTGTTACCCCTGATCACAATGGAAACTGCACTCCCCGGCTGACCATCGGTAGAAGTAACTTGAACACCTGCTACTCGACCTCCTAATGCCTCTTCGAAAGAACGAACAGGAGCTTTTTGCATATCAGTTATATTTACCCTTGCAACAGAACCTGTCAAATCCTTTTTCCTCTGCGTACCATAACCGACCACAACTACTTGGTCTAAATCTTTGATTCCTTGTTTTAAAGCAACAAAAAGTTTCTCCGTATTTGTTCCGACAGCAATTGATTTTGTTTCGAAGCCTTCGTAAGAAAATACTAAAGTTGATTTGACGCCACTAACTTTAATTGAGAAAGTTCCATCGGCCTTAGAGAGTGTTGTATTATTCTTTCCCCTTTCTACAATTGTGACCCCTAATAAAGGGATGCCTTTATCATCATTTATTGTGCCTGAAACAACTATTTCGTTTGGGAAAGCCTTGTTTTGAGTTTCTGTTTTAATATTTATGGGAGTTATTTTGGCATTTGAACCTGTATTGTCAACATCAATTCGAGGAGAATTAACATCCGTCAGTCTATTTCCCCCACCCAAAGAATTTTTTTTTACTTTCTTGGTAGAAATAATAACGTAAGTTTTTTCTTTTAGCTTTTTGAAACTTAATGGTAATCCATTTAATAAGTTGTTCAAGTTTACTTCTACAGTTTCTTTTGTATTTACAATTTCAGAAGAAACCATCATGCCATCTACTACTTTATCCTCGAAAAGTACATCAGTATCAAATTTGAATTTAAAACTCTTCAATACTTCGGAAAGCTTAATAGTAGCAGGAGAAGTATCATAACTTCTTGTATTATTTAACCCAGAAATCAGGCCATTTGACTGTGCATTTGTAAAATAAGATGAACAGATAAATGTGCTGATTATAACCAAAATTTTCCCTAATGATGCTGAGATATGTTTCATAAATGGCAAATAGTTGTATTTCTTAATAAATTATAATTTACCCTTATTCAAAGAAGTAAACATTGTTTGTTTTTGTTTTATAGCTTAAATCCAAAAGCTGAGAGATTGCCTCAATCAAATCTTCTGCTTTTTCAGCATGGAAAGAACCTGATATTTTTCTTTGAGCTAATGATTCATCATCAAAATGAGCAATTACTCCGAAATCATCTTTCAACATTTCAGCAATTTCAGATAATGAAGTTCCTTCAAATAAGAAATCATGATTTTTCCATGCAACTTCCTTTTCGGTATTCGCTAAATGTTCTATTCTATTAGTACCTGATTTGCTCTTAGTAAATTCATCTCCTGGTTTTAAGATTAAATTTTTTGTCATTTGATTTTCATCAAAAGCAAGAGAGACTTTCCCTTTTCTTAGCACTACTTTGTCATTAGTATTTCTAGTATAAACTGAAAACTGAGTACCAAGAACTGTTACGTCCACCTGATTATTAGTTTTTACGATGAACTTTTGGTTGCTTTTTGTATGTAGAACAGAAAAGTCTGCTTCCCCATTCAAATAAACTTCCCTATTGATTTCGCCAAAAGAGAATCTTGAATATTTAATAGAACTATTTGCATTTAAGGTTACAAAACTGCCGTCAGGAAGCATTACAAATTTTACTTCACCATAAGCAGTATCAATAGTTTTATAAAAAACAGTGTCTTTAGCTAATAGAAAACTGCAACCTATTAAGAAAATAACAACAGCTGCAACAGCCAATTTCTTGTATAAGAAACGCTCAGATTTAATATCAATAGTAATTTTAGCGGCTTCATTTTCAGAAAAAATCTTATTAAATGCCTTTTTATCATCTGCAATAAATTGTGCATTTTCATTTTCCCATTCATCAAGCCATTCATAATACAACTCAATGCTTTCAGGTAAGATTAGCCATTCTTCAATCAATTTCTTTTGAAGAGGAGTTGAATTACCCGCAAAATGATTTAATAAGAGTTGCTTATTTATGATATTTCCGTTTAACATAATTTTTCTTTTTATTGTCCTATTTCTTATTGTCTAAGTACACAGACAAATTGTTTCGCAAAGTTGCTAAAGCCTTCATCATGTGTGCTTCGACTGTTTTTAATTTAATATTCATTTCTAATGCTATTTCTTTATTAGCCTTTCCTTCAAATCTACTCAGTATAAATACTTTTTGACATTGTGGAGGAAATGAACTTACTGCTTCCTCTATTTGATGGGACAATTCATCAAATAGCAATATTTTTTGAGGAGTATTATATTCATGTACTTTCTCATCTAAGTCATTTTCTACGGTCATTGCATTGCTTCTTTTACCGTATTCACTTTGCAAATAGTTATAAATCGCATTTCGTACCGACCTGTACAAATAAGCCCTAAAACTTGTAGTCACATTTTCGTAATGCTTTTTTTTCCAAAAGTTAGTAAAGATTTCACTTACAATATCTTCGGCTAACTCTTTTGAATACACAAATCGAACTGCATGACTGCAAAGAGACTTGTAATACCTTTTGAAAATGAGCTCGAAACCCTTTTCAGGATTACTTTTCAATACATTCCTGATGATTGCCTCATTGTCAAACACATTTGCGGATTGTAATTCTTCCTCATCCACTTTCTTGCTATTCAACAGATAATTATCTATTGAAGGTGCATCATTGTCAGGCAATTCATTCATTTTATACATCACAAGCAAATTATAACTAAACTAAAGACAATCAATTAATCAATTACCCTTAGTGAACTAATAAAATTTTTATTAAAAATAAGAAAGTAAGTAATAATAACAACAGGATAATGAGGTGGGGACTAAAATAGTAGTGTCAGCTTGAACCTGTCGAAGGCGTGCAAGCAAGGAAAGAAGCATGATTTATTACGGTTTCGACAGAATCAACTTGACAGCCGTTCCTTAACTTAACGACATTGAATCTACAATTGAATTTTTAAGCCCTAATTATTTTCAAGTAATATCGCTTTTTGTTATTCGTATCGTAATGCCACAATTGGATTGAGTCTTGCTGCCTTCATAGCTGGATAAATTCCGGCAGCCAACCCAACAAGTGAACATATAATAATTCCTGTAGCTACCCATGCCCAAGGAATCACGAAACCTGTATGCAAAATGAGACCAAAGAGGTTGCCTACTAAAACGCCTAATATGATTCCGAAGATGGCACCTAATAAACTAATTATCATACTTTCAAACAGAAACTGCTGCCTTACATTACGACTTTTTCCTCCGATTGCCTTGATGAGACCCACTTCTTTTGTTCGTTCATTGACAGATACCAACATGATATTCATCAAACCTATTGCGGCACCAATTAAAGTAATCAATCCAATTGCCCCTGCGCTGCCAGTGATACTGCTGAGGAAACCAATAAACATTTCAGCAAACTTATCACTCTTTTCTACCACGAAATTATCTTCATCAGTAGGTAAGGTCTTCCTGATATTTCTAAATAAAGCGGTTGTCTCTCCTATTGCTGGATCCAACTGTTGTACACTTTTCACCATTACCCCAATTGTATATGAGTTAGATGGATTATTGAATCTTGCACCATTATTATAGCTTGTAATGATCACTTCATCCTGCCTCAAAAAGGAGCTACTACCCTTACTTGCTAATAAACCAATAACCCTAAATTCCAAGCCACCCACCTGTATCATCTTATCTACACATCTTTCTGCAGATTCATCTCCAAAGAGTTTGGTGGCTACATTATGCCCTATCAAACAAACATTTCGTCCACTCAATATATCAGGGCCACTAAAATTTCTCCCACT